>MWBZ01000192.1 GCA_002069765.1 bacterium ADurb.Bin243 | reverse complement strand
CGCCACTTCGCATGCGAGAAGGTTGGCGAGTATGCCGTCTTTTTCAGGGATATGCCCGAGAATGGAAAGCCCGCCGCTCTCTTCGCCGCCTATGATTATATTTTCGGAGAGCATTTTTTCGCAGATATATTTAAATCCGACGGGCGTTTCGTGGACGGGGATATCGAATTTTTCGGCTATTTTATCTATAAGATGGGTGGTGGCCACGGTGCGCACGACGGCGCCCTGGAACTTCCTGCGCTTGATGAGATGGAGGAATATTATTGAAATAAGCTGATTGGGCGTAAGGAAAACGCCGAGGCTGTCAACCACGCCGAAGCGGTCGGCGTCGCCGTCGGTCGCAAGGCCCAGCGCCAGCTTATTGTCTTTTACGATCGAAATCAGCTGCGAAAGATATTCCACCGAAGGTTCCGGCATTCCGCCGCCGAAAAGAGGGTCGCGCATATTGTGGATGACGCGCACGCTTATCTGGTTGCGCGACAAAAGCGCGTCCACGTAATTACGGCCGGTGCCGTAAATGGGGTCGAACGCTACCGAAAGTTTGGCTTTTTTGATGGTTTCAAAATCTATGAGCGAAGTGATTTTTTCGAAGTAATCTTCGCTCGGGTCTATCTTTTCGAGCATTTTCTCGGCGATGCCTTTTTCGATAGACTTTTCGAGTATTTTTTCGTTGGGCATTATAGTCTGCAGATTGCTTTCGATCTGGGCGGTTATCTGAGGGCTGGCCGGCCCGCCGTATTCGGGTATGAATTTCATGCCGTTATAATAAGGCGGGTTATGCGAAGCGGTAAGCATTATCGCGCCTGCGGTATTTCTTTTAACCGCCGTAAAAGCCGTAACGGGCGTGGGGGCGTCGCGTTCCATGAGCAGGACTTTGATGTCCGCGCCCAACAATACGCGCGCACATGTTTCCGCGAATTTATCGGATAAAAATCTTGTGTCGTAACCGATTACGACGCCTTTCGAAGCTTTCTGAGCGTCTTTGACATATTTAGCGATCGCATAGGCGACCATTCTCACATTGGCGAAGGTGAATTCTTCGGCCATAATGGCGCGCCAGCCGTCGGTCCCGAATTTAATTGACATAAGTTTCTCTCCTTGTTCAGTAATTGACTTTATTTATATTTCAATAATCCTTCGTGGATCAGTATTTTAGCTTATGCTTCTGCATGGCTTTATGATAAAGCGCGACGTACTTGTCCGCGGAAGCCTCCCATGAAAAATCGCACTGCATGGCATTTTTAACCAGGACATTCCACATCTGCTTGTTTTGATAAATAACCAGGGCGTGCTCTATGCACTTTAAGAGCGTGGTTTCGTTGTAATCGGCGAAAGAGAATCCGTTTCCCTGCTGGGTGCGCGTATCGAAAGCGCTTATGGTGTCGGCGAGGCCGCCCGTAGCCCGTACTATGGGAATAGTGCCGTATTTGAGCGAAATCAGCTGGCTGGTGCCGCAGGGCTCGAATTTTGAGGGCATCAGGAAAAAATCGGAGCCGGCGTATATCTTGGAAGCCACGAAAGCGTCGAATTTAAGGAAGAAAGCGCACTTTTCAGGATAGAGCTTGAGGAAATGATAAAGCATTTCGATATAGCGCTGTTCGCCGGTGCCGAGAAGCACGAACTGCACGTCGAGCTTCATGAGCTCGGGCATGGCGCGCTCTATTATATCGAGCCCTTTCTGGTCGGCGAGCCTGGAAACCATTCCTATTATAGGAACGTCCTTCTGCGGAAGGTTGCATGCCTTCTGCAGGTCGCGCTTGCACGCGATCTTTTTCTGCGCGTAAGTTTTAACGCAATAGTTCTCGGCGATATTAGGATCTGTTTCGGGGTTCCATTCGTCGTAGTCTATGCCGTTGGTTATGGCGTATAAATCGTTCTTTTTAGTCGAAAGAAGCCCCTCGAGCCCCATGCCGAGCGATCCGTTCTGTATCTCGGAAGCGTAAGTCTCCGAAACCGTGTTGATGACATCGGAAAAAATTATGCCGGCCTTCATAAGGTTTATTTTGCCGTAATATTCGAGGTATTCGGGCGAATAATACTGCCAGGTGAGATCGAGGTCCACCAGCGCCTGCATGTCGAAAACGCCCTGATACTGAAGATTATGAATAGTGAAGACCGAAGCCGCGTTTTTGAATATTTTATCGTCGTTATAAACGCGCTTTATCAAAAGCGAAGAAATGGCCGTCTGCCAGTCGTTGAGATGGATAACGTCGGGTTCGAAATCTATTTTATGGAGCATTTCAAGCGCGGCCCGGCAGAAATATCCGAAGCGCCGGGCGTTGTCGATGTAATCTCCGGCGGCGTCGTTGTAAAGGCCTTCGCGGTCGAAATATTCGTAGGAATCTATGAGGTAGATCGGAAGCTTGACGGGAGTTTTTGCGCGTTTTTTCGCCGGCTGGCAATTGATTTCGGTTTTGCGGATAACGCAGGTATGCGTAAAATTATTTGTTTTTAAAGGAAAGTCCGTGACGTATTGCACGTCGAACTTCGAGCGGTCTATTGTTTTATAGCAGGGCATGGCTATTCTTACGTCGTGCCCCTGCCGGCGCAGCGCTTTAGGCAGCGCCATAGACACGTCTGCCAACCCGCCGGTTTTGGCTAAAGGATGGACTTCCGAAGACATAAAAAGGATTTTTAAATTTTCGCTCATTGCTTCCTCGTTTTTTCTTTCTTGTATATTTTTGGCACTTTAAAGGCGCGGCGCTAAAGCCGCTTATCATATAAATAATTATTATATAATAAAATTAGCCGAAATGTCAATTAATTATAAATTATAGAAAAATTATTTATTGGCCGAGATATTCGACGTCCCAGTTGGATTTTAAAAGCATGTTGATGTGGCGGTCCAGCTTGTCGGGCTGCTGCCAGTTCAATATTTTCAATTCCATCAGCGCGGAGACGATATGGTCGTTTATTTTTTTAAGGGCGAAATCGTTCACGTTATATTTTTTAACTAGCGTTTTCATGCGCCATATCTCTTTGTTGGAAGGCGCGGCGCCTTTATGCTTCATCGTCGTCAAAACGTTTTTGAGCATTTGCGACTCATAGGAAGAGGCGATTTCGCTTAAAAGAAGTATGGGAAAAACCAGGTTGGTATTTTCAATAAGCACATAGCTCATATCGCCGTTATTGGCGAAAGGCGCTTTTAAAAAGCCGGCGAAATCCTCCGCGAATTCGCACGCCACGGCAAGGTTGGTGGCCAGGTTCGACGCCGAATTATGGAGCTGCGGGTTGATGACCGCGGCGGGCTTTATAGATAAAAACCCTATTTTCATTATAGAGCTGAAGCATCTTATTATAATTTCAGTATATTTTTTCAGGTCGAGCGATTCGGATTTGAGAAGATAGGCTACGTCAAGCCTTGAATTGACTATGTCGTTGACCATGACGTCGATGAGATTTATAAGCCTTCTTTCCGAGTTGTTATAAAGATGCGAAAGCGCCCGGGAGATAAGCATATCCGATATTAAAAATCCGTAATTCATGTCCAGCTTGTCTTTAACGTAAAAATGAGTCGAAAAAGTGGGCGTTTTGTTGACCAGCTTGTCGCGGATCTCGTATCCGGTCTTTAAAAGCTCGAGGGCGACGATTTTATCGATAAAAGGCTCCGGATCTGAATTTTCACATTCCGCCGCGAGCAGCAGAAAGGCGGACTGCAGCATCCGCGATTCGTCCGGCAGAAGGTTCAGCGCGAGTTTTCTGATGGAAACGTTAATGGCGTTGAAATGCGCTTTTATCTTCTGGACTATGTTATATTTGGAATTTATTTTTCTTACCTGTTCATAAAAATTATTCATAGACGCTCTTTCATTCGCGAACTTCGAGTTTTTCCAGCCGGCCGGCGGTCTCGACGAAATGCAGCCTGTACGCGGCGTCGTCGGTCAAGCTGAAATCGCTGCGGAAATGAGTTCCGCGCGACTCCATTCGCCTGGTGCAAAACCTGTTTATGACTTCCACTACGTCGAGCATATTCGATATGGAAAAAGACCTCAGCGTTTTAAGCTCGAGCCGCCTTATAAAATCGTACTTTTCAAGAAGCCTTTCCACTAGCGAAAAGCCTTCGGCGTTTCTGACGATGCCGAGATTTTCCCACGAGCTTTTCCTGATCTCGTTTATGACCCGCTCGCCATGAAGCTTTATGGAAAAGCCTTTCGGCTCTTTATAAAATTTGTAATCGTAGCCGATATTGATTTTTTTACGGCCCGCGCCCCTGGAGTATTGCGCCGCGGCGTTGGCCGCGCGGTTTCCGAAAACGACGCACTCGAGCAGCGAATTTGAAGCCAGGCGGTTGGCCCCGTGAACGTAGGTGCACGCAGATTCGCCGCAAACGTAAAGTCCGGCCACGTTGGTTTCGCCGTCGAGCCCGCTGCGGATCCCGCCTATCATGTAATGCGCCGAAGGTTTTACGGGAATCGAAGACGTGGTTATATCTATTCCGTACCTCAGGCAGTTGGAATAAATCTTGGGGAAGCGCGCCTTCAGGAATTCCGACTCGCGATGGGTTATATCCAGATATACGCAAGGATGAGACGTTTTTTCGATCTGCTTTAAAATTTCGCGCGACACGATATCGCGCGGCGCGAGCTCGGCCATTTCATGCACTCCCTGCATGAACCTTTCTCCGTTGACGTTAACCAGATAAGCGCCTTCGCCCCTGACGGCCTCCGATATGAGGAAACGCGGGGCATGTTCGAGATAGAGCGTGGTAGGGTGGAACTGTATGAATTCCATGTCGGTTATCGCGGCCCCGGCGCGCCTGGCTATCGCGACGCCGTCTCCGGTGGCTATATGCGAATTAGTTGTGCTCTGGAATAAATAACCTATTCCGCCGGTAGCGAGCACCATGGATTTAAAATAGATCGCGCGGCAGTTGAGCGTGGCGGGGTCGTAAACAATGG
>MWBZ01000191.1 GCA_002069765.1 bacterium ADurb.Bin243 | reverse complement strand
TTTATTTATTGACGAAATCGTATATTTTATTTAGATATTCGTCGCCCCGAAGCTTCATTACGTTGTTGTGCGAGGCTTCGTCCACTATATACATGGAACGTTTAGCTTTTATATCCAGAGCGTTTAGCGCATGAGCGTTTTTAACGCTTATTACGCCGTCGCGGCCGCCGTGAATAATAAGCCAGGGCGCCGTGACATCTCTGGCCTTTTCGGAGCTCGGCAGGTATTCCCTTACGAACGGATAAAAAACGAAAAGCACCGGATTGAACCAGATATGAAGCGGGACCGAAACGAAAGTGGATTCGGTGATCAGCCTGTGGCATGGAAATTTAGAAGCCATGTGGACGGCGGCGGCGCCGCCGAGCGAACGGCCGTACACGATGAATTTATCGTTTTTAAGTTCGGGCCTCGAAGAAACGTATCGGTAAACGCTGTCGCAGTCGTCGTAGAACGACGCGGTGGAAGGCGCGCCTTCGCTTCTGGCATAGCCGCGGTAGTCGTAAATGAAAAGGGAGGCGCCGAGTTTTTTCGCTATGGCGTAGGCGTGGTTGAAAGCTGTAGATATATTTTCGGCGTTTCCGTGGTTGTATATAAGCGTGAGCCCGCCCGCGCCCTCGGCCGGAGCATACCAGCAGCAGAGCTTTTTAGCGTCCGCCGTTTCCACTGAAATTTCTTCGTATTTAACGCCGAGGTCTTTCGGCGTCATGAGTATGTTGGGCGCTCTGAAACGCGGAAAAATTATTATGTCCACGCTTAGAAGAAGCCATGACAGAAGAAAAAAATATGCGATTATAATCAGAAGCAGAAATTTCATAACTCTTTTTTTAAAGCTTGTTTTGTTTTCCATAGCTATTCGGCCCCGGTCAATCCGCGATTATTTCTTTGACGAAATCCTGAATATCTACAGGCAATATGGAAGGTATGGGTTTGGTTTTATAGTAATAGCTCTTGAAGTTGAAAAGGTATTTTTCCATGTCCCTGTCGTAGACGAAGTCTTTCGGGCTGAAATTAAGCGCGCTCGAAATAATAAGCAATGCGTTGCCCGTATAGCGTTCGTACATTTTTTTGAATACCAGAGGAGATATCGATTCGTCTTTGAGGTAGTCGAACAATATTTTTTTCTTATCTGACGAAGGCTGGTTTTCGCCGGCCGCGGCTTCTTCGACGAAGTCGACTTCTTCGGTGTAATCGCCGGAAAAAAGTTTTTGAAATTTTTCGAAATCAGGATAGAAGTTTATCCCTTCGATATCGTCGTATATCATGGCTACCGTTTCGAAGTCGCGGTATTTATTGAATATGTCGTCGAAACCGTGCGGGACTTCGATGCTTTCTTCTTCTTCGGCGGCGGGCTCGCATGGGCTTTGCTTTAAAAGGTTTCTCATGCGCTTGATTTCAGGGTACGCTTTCCTGTAGAATTGCTCGTAATTGTTTTTTAAGTTATAGCCTTCGCAGACGAATATTTCGTCGCCGAAATGTTCTTTGAATATTTCACATTCCTTTTTTTGAAGGCGGAACCCGGCTTCTACGCCTGCGTTATTGTCCTGAAAATATAAAGCCGGCTGTTCGGACATTATCTCCACTATGTAATCAATGGTGTCGTTGATAGTTTCGAAGCCGAGCTGAAGTATGGCGCCGGAAAAAATATGATAGTTGCAGTAGGGGACTATTCTGGCGTTTATAAAAGAATTTTTTTCTATGGTTTTAAGTTCTTCGATGGATACCGTGGGCTTTATTATGTATTCCTTGAGGTTGAAAAGGTTGAGAGCGTGAAAACCGTCTTCCAGAACGTTTTTTATTTTAAACGTGCTTTCGAATACATCGCGCCAGCGGTCGAGAGCTTCTAAATCCTGGACGCTCAGCTTTTCTTTGTTTTCTTCCATAAAGTAATCGAGAATGCTGCGCCCGTCGGTATGCTTTAATTCCAGCGTGAACCAGTCCAGGAAATTGAAGTATTCTTCCGGCGAAAGCTGCTCTACGCTGACCGTTTCGATCTGGCCCGTCTCGTAATTTTTAACGTCGGCGAAAACGGTATTGAGCACCTTGTCGTGGAGCTCTTTAAACCTTTGTGAATAGGCGAATTCGATAAGCTGCGATTTGAGCTCCGAAGCCCTTATTAATTCAAAATTCATAACTAACGCATCCTTATTTTTGACTATTTTTTTCGTGTTATTATAATTATATTTCGCTTATTTGTCAATTAATAAATTAATAATTTAACTTTCGGAGCATAAAAAACCTTGACATTTTTAAGGCGTTAAATTATAATTTTTAATTCAGTTTAATGAAAAAGTGTGATAATGATATGACGGACAAAAACGTAGATATAAATTTGCTGCTTAAAAGGCTTAAAGACCCTAACGACGAGGTTCGCGAAGAGGCGGCGTCAGGGCTTGTGGGCGTCCTTGATAAACGGATAGTTCCGGCGTTGATTAAATCTCTGGAAACCGACGAAAACCCGGGCGTTAAATATTTTATTAAAAAATCGCTTTCGCTGATTCAAAAAGAGCACGGCGACATAAAAAAAATAGTCGAGGAGCTTTCAAATACCGACGCCGCTAAGGCCCCGGCGGCGGCCGCGGCGGGCCCGCAGGCCGTAATTCAGGCGAAGGCCGAAGACATGCCCGAAGATTCCCGCGACGCCGTAAACACTATTTTACGCCGCATAAAGCAAAAGGACGAAACGCTCGTTAACGAGGCGCTCGAACAGCTTACGGCCGAGGAAGACCCGTATATAAAAGCCACCTATATCAGCGCCATAGGCCGCCTCGGCGATCAAACGAATATGGCGGACATAATATCTTTTTTGAGCGATCCCGATTTCAGGGTTATTGCCAACACCGTAGAAGCTTTGGAGCGCCTGGGCAACCCGCAGTGCGTGGAGGCCCTCGTAAAGCTGATATCCCATTCCGATAACCGCGTCAGGGCTAACGTTATAAAAGCGCTGTGGAAGTTTACGGCGTCCAATCTGAGCATCAACAGGCATGTCATAGATAAGCTGAAGCAGATGATAGAATCCGAAAGCGCGGATATGTGCGAATCCGCTATTTTCGTGCTGAGCGAGATCGCCGACGAAGAAGCCATAGATATACTCGATAAAGCGGCCTACGGCGATAACGCCGAAATCAGCGCAAAGGCTTCCGCCGCGCTCGAGAAAGCCAAGAACACTTACGCGGAGCGTAAAAGCCAGTCGAGCGACGAAACTTATATAGACGGCGTAATAGAAAAATTATCCCGCGGCTCGGCCGATTCGTCGAAAGGCATCGACGAGGCTACCAGGGCTAAAATCGATGAAATTCAATCTTACATAGACGCCGGCGACAAGCAAAAACTGCCGTTAGTGCTCAAAGGGCTCGCCGCCGAAAAGAACCCGTTCATAAGGGCTACGCTGGTCAGCGCCGTAGGGCGTCTCGGCGGCCGCACCGAAATGGACGCGCTTTTGCCTTTTATTAAAGACGCCGACGCGCGCGTCGTGGCTAACGTAGTCCAGGCGCTCGAAAGCATTGGAAACCCGCGTTGCGTTGAGCATATAGTAAAGCTGGTGGCCCATCCCGATAACCGCGTGCGCGCAAATACAGTTAAGGCTATCTGGAAATACGCGCACACTAACGTCACCGCCAACAGAATAGTGATGGAACGCCTCAAAGAAATGATGTTTTCAACTAAAAATCAGATGCGCGAGTCGGCTATTTTCGTTCTCAGCGAAATCGGCGACGACGAGGCCATTGACCTTCTCAGCATAGCCGCGAACGATAAGAGCCCCGAAATAAAATCTAAAGCCGAAGCGGCGCTCGCGAACGCTCTTAAAATAAGAAGCGAGCGGGAGCAGAAAGCTTCGCAGCAGCCGGTCAGCGAAGAAGAGATAAGCCGCATACCGGCAGCTCAGAGCGTTAAAAATATCGAAACCGCTCCGGATGAAAAAAAATCGCCCGCGGCCGATGCTGCGGCGCAAGACGGGCCTGCGCAGGATTTACAGGCGCAGAAGCATTCCGCGCCCGCCGGCGAAAAAACTCCCGCCTCCCAGCCCGGGCAGCTGCTCGCCGACAAAACCGAAACTAAAATGGCTGCGGAGCCGGCCAAGATAATCGACGACGCCGCCAGAAAAGAAATCGATAAAATTCAAGGCATGATAGACGCCGGGGACCCTGCGCCGCTTAAAGAACTGGCGGCCAGGCTTTCCTCCGAAAAGAACCCGTTTATAAAAGCCACGCTGGTAAGCGCCGTCGGAAAGCTCGGCGGCCGCGAGAATATGGACGCCGTCATAGGCTTTTTAAACGACGAAGACGCGCGCGTGGTGGCCAACGCTGCCGAAGCGCTCGAAAATTTGGGCAACCCCAAATGCGTCGAGGAGCTGATAAAGCATATAAACCATAACGACAACCGCGTGCGGGCGAACGTGGTTAAGGCTATCTGGAAATACGCTCAGAGCAATGTTTCAGCCGGAAAGGTAATTCTGGCGCGCCTTAAGACTATGATGTTCTCATCTAAAGCCCAGATGCGCGAATCGGCGCTTTACGTGCTCGGCGAAATCGCGAGCGACGAGGCGATGGAACTGATTTCAATCGCCGTAAGCGACAAAGTGGAATCGGTGCAGCAGAAAGCCAGGGAGGCAATGGAACGGGCCGAAGCGCGCCGCCGTGAAAAACCCGTTCAAACGCCGCGGATGCAGCAGCAAACCGGAGCCGCCCAGGAAACGGTCAAAAAGGCGCAGCCGCAGGCCGCCGCCCAGAAAACTAAATCGACGCAGGCCGCGGCGGTTTCTATAAAACAGGCCGAGCCTTTAAAACAGCCGGCGGGCGCTCCGGTAAGAAGAATTTCGCTTTTCAAGCTTTTGTTTATAATGGCGTTTTTATTGTTTTTAAGCGTGGCGGGCGGCTTTTCTATTTACTGGTTCGTGATAGA
>MWBZ01000190.1 GCA_002069765.1 bacterium ADurb.Bin243 | reverse complement strand
GAAAAGTTCTTTTAAATTTTTATTTTCCAGCGTGTCCATGCAGAAATTATGAAAAAGCGCGCCGGATTTTTCTTCGAGCAGCGAGAAGTTGAGCATATCTACGACCTTGATTTTGCCGGATACTTCTTCGTTCACTTTAAACGTTAAAATTTCAGGCTGGGCGTGTTTTTGGAAAAAGCCGGCGTCGATAAGCTCTATTTTTTCGCTAATCCACTTCATGTGAAGTGTCTCGTCGGCTATAAGTTTTTTAAAAAATTCGGCTGCCCGTCCGTCTTCTTTGAATAAATTCAACGCCAGATTATACTTCTGGATTTCTTTTTTTTCGCTTCTGTACGCCTGGAACAGGATGTCTATTTCGCCGTCTATTATATGATTCATCAAACTTCACCGCTTTGCTGTTTTTATTTTTTTTAACGTCTAAATTTTAACAGAATATATTTTTATTGTCAAGCGACTTTAAAAACTCTGTTTTTTGGGGCTATTTCGCGACAGGAAGAGTTACGGTTATTTTTTCCTTCGTTTTGTCGATTTTCATTTTTGCGCTTTCCACAGGCGCGGGAAGCGAGAAACTTTCGGCGAACGTCGAATGGAAATTCATTTTAGATATCTGGTTTTCGGAGCTTTCCTCGTTGGAGCCGCTGACTTTATTCTGAATTTTGAATATATTGTCTTCGACTTTGAACTCCAGATTGTCCAGATGCGTTCCCGCGATTTCCACTATTACGTTTCCGTTTTCGATTTTATGCGAAACTTTGCACTGCGGAGCCCGGGAGGCAGCCGGATCGATTACGCCGAACCCGCGCATGTTCATCTGTCTGCTCATGTTTTCGTGCATTTTCATCATATTTTTCATCTGGCGGTTTATTCTTTCAAACTCGTCGTCGAAAAAATTTCTGCCGAATATGTCGTCATTGGCGAATGAATCTTCGTCGAATTTGAAAAGCGAATCGATGTCTTTATCAAGGGCGTTCCAGCGCTTAACCCTGTCCATACGGTTTTTTAAAGCGGTTTTATTTTCCTCGCTTTTTTTGATAACGGGCGCGCTGAGGGATATCTGGTTTTCGCGGATTTCGGTTTTGACCCCGTTTTCATTTACCGCGACCGGAAGGGCGTAGCTTTCTTCGCTAACGCCGGAGTCGGCGTTTTTCTGCCTTATTACAAGCCGGCCTTCGTCTATAAACGCGTCCACGCCTTCTTTAAAATTTCCTTTGACCGTGATCCTGAGCTCCTTATCGTCGGCCTGATGGGTTATATTGAATCTGGAAAGGCTGTTGAACCCCGCCTGGTCCGGCTGGTTTTGTGGCGCCGTCGCCGCGGGCGAGTTCTGTATTTGGGTGGCGGATTTATTTTCGAGAGCGTGCCCCATATAAACTGCAGGAAGCGTAAGTAACATTAAAACGGCAATAATTAATATGGTTTTGGATTTTAACATGTAAAATTCCCCCTTTTGAGATTTAATATTTCTTTATATTATTGCGCGAAAATTATATTGCATAATTCATGCCACGGCTTCTTTTAAAGGTCAAATCCCTGTTTTAAAGAGAGTTTGCGCTTGCCGTGAAAAGCGATTATGTGTTGATTTTTTGCATCGATGTAGAAAAATTCACTGCCGGATGTGAAAAAATTCCTCAAAAATAAAACGGGACTTAATGATAAAGTCCCGTTTTATAAATCTTTGCAGTTAAATCCAGGCAGAATGGATTATTTACAGATATCCGCGACAAGCCGGTTGAATGCCGGAGTTTTTATTAAAGCGATCACTTTATTGATATCTTCCGATAAAACGCGGTCTTCTTCCATGTGCGAAACTTGCTTTCTCACGGCGGAATGTACGCTCATAAGCTTTTTTGTGGATTTTACCGGGAGCCGGAAATCCAGGCCCTGGCAGGCTAAAAGCAGCTCTATCGCGAGGGCGTATTCGACGTTTTCTATAATTTTAATGCATTTTCTGGCGGAAATCGAGCCCATGGAGTTGAAATCTTCCTTGTTGGCTGAAGTGGGGATCGTATCTACAACGGCAGGATGAGCCAGAACTTTATTTTCGGATACTATCGCCGCCGCGGTGTATTGGGCTATCATAAAGCCGGAATTAAGGCCGCCGTTTTTGATTAAAAATGCGGGAAGCGTCCTGTGGCTATTGTTCGGGTTAACGAGGCGGTCGCACCTGCGTTCGGATATAGACGCAAGTTCCGCCACGGCTATCCCCAGAAAATCCATAACCATGGCTACCGGCTCGCCGTGGAAATTACCTCCCGATATGACTTCGTCGTCATCGGTGAAAATCAGCGGATTGTCGGTAGCGGAGTTCATTTCCACGCTGATTACCGATTCGACGTATTTTATGGCGTCGTAAACGGCCCCGTGGACTTGAGGAACGCACCTTATGGAATAGGCGTCCTGGACTTCTTCGCACTCTTTGTGGCTTTTAACTATATCGGACCCGCTCATAAGCGACGACATTATTTTTGAAGTCAGCACCTGGCCTTTATGCGGCCTGACCATGGATATCAGGCGGTTGAATGCGCGCGGCGTGCCCATGAGCGCTTCGGTTGAAATCGCGGCGGTAACGTTGGCCAGGCGGTAGAGCTCTTCGGCCCTTTTCACCAGGAGCGTTCCGATGCCGCACATCATCTGCGTGCCGTTTATAAGCGCGAGGCCTTCTTTATAGGACAGTTCGGCTTTTTTTATTTTCGCGTGTTTTAAAGCGGCTTCCGCGGTGGTTTTCTTTCCGGCGTATAAAACATCCCCCATGGCGAGCATAGCAAGCACTATATGCGAAAGCGGCGCGAGGTCGCCGGAAGAACCGACCGAGCCGTGAATCGGCACCAGCGGAATTATATCGCTGTTAATCATTGAAACCAGCGTTTGAAGGGTGTTGAGCGTTATGCCCGAATAGCCTTTGGCCAGAGCGTTAGCGCGAAGCAGCATGGCTGCTTTTACGAAACGCGGTTCGTAATATTCGCCGCAGCCGGCCGCATGGCTCATAATAAGGTTTTTTTGAAGCTGCGCTGCGTGCTGTTTTTTTATGCCGACCGAAGCGAATTCTCCGAAACCCGTCGTGATGCCGTAAACTATTTTTTCGCTCTTTACAAGATCTTCGACGTACTTGCGGGAGCGCTCTACTTTCTTTACGCTCTGCTTCGCCAGCTCAACCTGGACTCCTTCGTAAACCGAGCTGCATACGTCGCTTATAGATAAGTTTTCACCGTCAAGAACGATTTTTTTTATTGCCTTACTCATGGAAAAGTCCTTTCATTTTAAAATTTCTAAATATCTAAAACTTAGAGGTTTCATAATTATTTTAATCGAGCCGTTTTCTGCGGCCGAAAATTTTTCCCCGGTTATAAGATCGTAAAAGCACGCGGCGCGGCCGGGCGATTTAAGGTGTCCTGTCAGAAGGCCTGTATCGACATTGAACGACGCGGCCTTATCGCTTTTATTGAAGGCGGCGATAATCACTTCGTTGAAATGCGCCTTGGCGAAAACCAGGCGGTCCTTTGAAGCCAGAAGCGGTATTCTGACGCCTTCGAAAAGGGCGGGACGGCTTTTTCTGATATCGGTCAGTTTTTTTACCGCGTTAAGGCAGTCTTTTTCGAACGCGTTCAAAGCGCCGTTAAAGCGCATTACGCGACGATTGTCGGGATCTCCGGCGCCGCACTCGCCGTATTCGTCGCCGTAATATATAAGAGGCATTCCGTTAAGTGAAAAGATCAGGCCGAAGGCCATTTTAAGCTTTTTATAGCTCGCGGGGTTTCTGACGAAAGGCGGCGTTTTAAAACCCATTTCTTTTCCGTCGCCGCTTTTTTGGCCTTCGAACCAGCCGTCGGCGTATGCGGTGAATCTTGGAAAGTCGTGGTTGCCGATAAGGTTCGAGGTGAGCTTGTGCTGGTGCCAGAAGGCGTCTTCAGATTTCGATATCTCGCTTTCCAGCCTGTCAAGTCCCGCGCCGGAAGGTTTTGCCAGCGTTTCGACTGACGCGAAATAAAGCGGAAAATCGAATTGCGCGCTCAGCATTCCCGGCGCGATGTACGAAGCTATTTTTTCGCGCGAGTCGATCGTTTCGCCTACCGTGAAAAATTTATCTTTAGAATTTAAAAGCCTCTTCCAGAAGGCGTGAGGTATATGTTTTACCGCGTCCAGGCGGTATCCGCCGACGCCGCTTTTTTCGATCCATTTTTCGGATTTGGCCGCCATATATTCGGCGGCTTCTTGTTTTGAATAATCGAAGGCCGGAAGAAATTCGTCGAACCAGGTGGTCTCCGGGTATTCGTCGAACCTTTTGACGTTTTTGGTTTTGTCTTTTAAATAAATGCCCCAAAAAAGATTTTTATTGTTTTTATATACGGGGCTGTCTATGGTGACATGGCGGAATACTGCGTCGAGGATAACTTCGATCGAATATTTATCGCGCAGCAGCCTGACCGCGAGCGATAATTTATCGAAACCGGCGAAGCGCGGCTCGGCTTCGTCCAGCGAATAGGGCCAGTATCCGTGATAATTAGAAAATTTTCTATAAGGCGCTACAGAGTCGCGAAACGCTCCGCCGTTTCCTTTAAGTACGGGGGAAATCCATAGCAGGTCGGCGTTAAGATCGCTGAAATAGCCCGCATTGGCCGCTTTTAAAATGCCGTCGACGTCGCCGCCGGCGAAATCGCATTTTTTATGAAGCCCGCGCGCGCGCACCGGATCGTCATTACGCCTGTCGCCGTTTAAAAATCTGTCGGTCATCGCGAAATAAATTATGGAATCTCTGAAATTGCATCCGCCGCGGAAGCGTTCGAGGGAATAAAAACTGTATTCGTTCGAAATCGCCTCGAGAAAGCCGTTTTGGTCCGCACGGTATGAATAAAACATCAGCGTCGGCCTGACGTTTTGAAGCCCGGCCGGTTCGCGTTCGTCGAGAAGTACCGTAAATATT
>MWBZ01000189.1 GCA_002069765.1 bacterium ADurb.Bin243 | reverse complement strand
ATTCTCAACTATCGTTCCGCCGACAGGCGTCAGAATAATTCCCGAAGGCGCGGTGAGCGCGGCGTAATTTGCGGCAATGGTGTAGTTTGAGGTGCTTTCGGAATAGTTGCCCGCTGCGTCGTAAAGCCTGACCTTGATAGTGCCGCCGGGTGAGGGTATCGCCGACTGCATTAAATTAGCCGAGTCGTTGTCTAAGGCCTTGAAGCTGATAGAACTTTGACCCGAAGAGATCGGCTGATACTCTTTTATGAGCAGATTGTTAATGTAAAGCTGAGCTTTGCCGCCCATCGCGTCGTTGGCTGTGATTGCCGCAGACAAAGTGAAATTAGTATTGGTTGAATTGATCTTGCCGCTAACGACAGTTCCGCCCGTCGCGGTGAATGTATTAGAAATAACGGGCGCCGAGGGCGTCGTGTAATCGACTGTAAGCGTAGGATTGGTTACGCTGTCGGTATAATTGCCCGCGCCGTTGTACAATCTCACCTTCACTTCGCCGCCCGAAGGGACGAGAGCTTTTAGCGCCGCGTTGGTGGCCGTGCCCAGGTCGAAATTGCCCGTGGTGTCGCCGTTGATTATGGTCGAATCGGTCGCAACGGGCGAAGACAAACTGCCTATATATAATTCAGCCTTGCCGCCGGAGGTTTTTGAAGAATCTATATTCGCCGTGATTATTAAATTGGTGTTGGTCGAGTTGAGCGTATTTACTCTGATCTCTCCTCCGACCGGGCTTATGACGATATTGCCCGGCAGCGGCGGCACGCTGTTGTCGAGCGTGAACGAAGAGCCGGTAGCAGGAGTCTGAACTATGGGATTGCCGGCTTTGTCGGTGACACCGCTCAGTGACAGATTAACCTGTCCGTTGCCATCCTGCGTCTGATAAGTATAAGTGTATTTCAGCGTCGAAGCCTTCGTCATGCTGGCCGCCGTCAGAATATTCGCGCCGCTCATCGAGATCCTGAGCGCGGGCTGTTCGAATGTTTCTTCACTGATATTGGCTTCTATCGAAAGCGTCTCGTTCTTCTTCAAAGTCAAAGCCGGGCTGTAGACGATATTAGCCACAGGAGCCACTGTATCGGTATAAGCGGCTTTCGAAGATTCGTTCACGGGCCTTACGCTTACGCTCGAAACTCCGTTGGCGTCTATCGAACCGATGGCGATCGATTCCTGTATCGCGCCTATCGCCGCGTTATCACTGTATATTATACGAATGAATTTATAGTCGTTGCCACTTACATGCGAAGCCGGCAGGTCGACCGTATCGTTCAATACGCCTTCCGCGCTAATGCTTAATTTTGGCGGCTCTTTGAGCGCCTTCGACGAAGTGATCTTCAGGTAGTATGTGCCGACTTTCAGGTAAGGTTTGTCGCCGAGCGAATTTTGCAGAGATGGATCGGAGTAATATTGAATGTTGAATAAAGCCGAGTTCTGGTCTATACGGTACGATTTCGAAACAACCCTGGAATTCTGCATCCCGGATTTTATCGCCACGGCCTTTATTTCAACGATCTCACTGGAGCTGACATATATTTTGTTTGCCGGATTATAAAGCGTACTCGATGCGGAAGGTTCAGTCCCATCGGTCGTGTAATAAATCGAAGCGCCCGGAGTGTCGCAGGTTAGCGATACATATTTCGGCTCGGGATAAGTGCCGGTGGCCAGATCGAATTCGGGCTCTGCGACTTCGGCCGGGTTTATTATATAATTTGCGCTCGCGACGTTGGAATCGGCCATGCCTGACTTAACCGCTACGGCCTTTATCGTCATATTCGAGTTGACGGCGATGGCGCCGCTGTACTTCGGGGTCGCTTCTGACGGCTCGCTTCCATCGGTGGTATAATAAATATCCGCGCCCGTCGTAGATGTGGCTATAGTTACCGACTGCGCTCCGTTATAGGCGCCCTCGGCCGGTTGGAAATAAGGCGTGGCGGCCTTTTGCATGGCGCTGAAAACGGCCGTGGCGACCTCTGAATAAGTAACGGAACCCGTTGACGAAGCTTTCGCCGCTATCGCTTTGATTGTTTTGGACTGGTTGAGCGTTATTTTAAGAGCGGGATCGTATTGCGCGCTCGATATCGTCGGAACCACGCCGTCTTCAGTGTAAAATATCGTCACGCCGGGCGTATCGCAGGTGATCATAACTTCGAGCGGCGGCAAAAAGTTTCCGCCTGCCGGAGCTATAACCGGTTTGGCGATCGCGGCGGAAATTGTATAAGTTTGAGTTGAAACTGCAGACAATACTCCGTTTTTTATGGCGATAGCCTTGACCGTCAATGTCGAACCGACCTGGAACGGTCCCGAATAGTTAATTCCGCTCGACGCGGAAGGCGCCGTGCCGTCGATGGTATATTTAATGACAGCGCCGGACGTTACGGTAGTTATCGATACGGTCTGGGCGCCGCTGAATGTGCCGCCGTTCGGGCTGATAACGGGCGCAGCGATGGGTTCGGAAGAACCGATAACGTAATTTTCGCCGGCCATATCGGAAACGGCCATGCCGGATTTTATGGCGACCGCTTTAATGGTAGTAGAAGCCGATATTGTAAGCGGGGCAGTATAGGTCATTCCATTGCTTTCGGAAGGAACGCTGCCATTGGTTGTGTATTTGATCATAGCTCCAGAAGTCGTGGTGCTTAAAACGACCTGCTGCGGGGTCGAATAAGTTCCGCCAGCCGGGTTCATCGAAGGTTTCGCCGCTTTATCGTAAAATGAAAATAATGCCGAGCTGATCGAAGATAAAACACCGTCTTTTACGGCGATGGCTTTTACAGTCGTGGTTGCGGATATGGTAAAAGAAGCGGAGTAAACGGTTCCGTTGACAAGCGAAGGAACGCCGCCGTCCGTCGTATAACGTATGGTAGTTCCGGCCTCCGCCGTTATCGTAACCGCCACCGGCGAAACGAGGCCCGAAAGGCCGTTCGGCGAAATAACCGGGGCGGTCAGCGGTTCAGCCGGCTTAACCGAATTGATTATATCACGCACCTGCGATTCGCTTGCCGATTGCGAAATGGTCCGCCCGTCAATGACTATGCTCGTGGCCATGCCCGAGTTGTTGATCATCTGCCTCGAACTGGAGTCGTTCAGAGCTTTAACGAAAGAGATCAGAATGTCGGTTATTTTCGAAGTCGCCGCCGGCGCGGATATCTGGTTTTTGACCGCTTCCGACAGCGATGTAGAATTAAGGACGGCCGCCAGAGTTATTATCGCATTGGCCGCCTGGTTTATATTATTAGAACCGCCGGCGATTGTATCGAGCGCGGCGTCTAGAGATGTTGCCGATGAATTGTCGCGGTATATTACCGGCTGAGAATATTCATAAGAATTGATATTTATTATCGGCACATCAGGCGCGCCCTTATCGACGCCAAATGCCGCCCTGGCTGTCGAAATTTCGTCGATCCTCACGCCGTTTATCCTGATTATGTTTATGGTCGAAGGAATATCGGCGGATTTCAAGAGCCTTCCGAGAAGGTTTTTGTACAGTGTCCTGCCGCTCTGATCTTTAACGACGAGCATCGCGTACCGGTTAAGGGAAGTGAATGGAACCACCGCGTTAAATGCCGTGCCGGAAATTGAAGCCGTTCCGATCTCGGACGAAGGATTGTCTTTGTCCACTACCAAAATGAAATGCTTTCCCTGGTTGAAGCCGGTCGCCCGGCTGACGGGCGAGGCGGGCGAAGGCGCCGCCGGCATCGAAACGATGCCGCTGACCTCATACTGCCTCGCGACAGGAGACGGAACGACCCCAGACGAACCGTTGTCGCCGCCGGAAAAACAGCCATATCCAAGCGGCAGAAGCACTAAAAGCCCTATTAAAAATAATACTGGGCCTTTAATTTTTTTTCTAGACTGGCCTTCTAAATAGCCTCTCAAGATTGCTTCTTTTAAAAAACTTGGCTGATTCATTAGATTCCTCCATCATATCCTATATTAATATTTTAAAAAAATTATATGTTCAAAAAATATATTATTAAAGCCTTACTTTGACTATCGGAAATAAAATTAAAAAGTAAATAAATTTATTCGGCTTCCTTCACAAATTTATTAAAAAATTACTATACTTACCATGAGTAAGTTTATATTTTTATTGCGTACCTTTTTATGTCATGGAGAAAAATTTAATTACAGGGAGGTACACGCAATGCTTTTTTTGCTTTCGTGTCTATTGAAGTCATGTCTTTCATTCCTGACTCTGGCGGCCTTATTTTCCGATTATAAGGCCGATTCCATTCTGGTCGTTTTCATATCGGCGCAAATTATAACGCTGGATTATTTCATATTTTTAAATAATGAAATACCTTATTTCGACTTTTCTTTCTTTAAAGACCTGAATTTATTCACTTTTAAAAGAAAATTCGCGGCTATAAGTTCAGCCTGCCTCATGATCGGTTCGATGTGCTTTTTCGTTTCGCCTCTTTATTCAGGCGAAAACATCTGTATTCCCGAGTTAAAAGACCTTAAACAATATACCGCCGACACTAACTTCATGAGCTTTGAAGGTTATATAGTATCGCACTTTAAAATCAGGTACGGCAAAGATATTTCAAGAGGAGAAGCCCGTAAGATAGTTAAAGAATACTTTAAAAAGAAATCAAAATTTCAAACCGTAGATAACAGCCAGGTTATTTCAGGCGTCAATGCGGTTAAAGCCGATATAAATCCGGCTTTAATCGAAAAATGGCGCAATAACGAAGATAAATGCAGAAATATACTGGCTTCGCTAAAAAATATGGAAAGCGGCGGCGCGCAAGCTTTAAAAACCCAAAAAACAGCTCCAGCCCTTGAAGTGAAAGAAACTGCCAACCCCAAAACGGATTGCCCGGGCAAAGACATAAAAATTAAAACCGTTCACTCCGCAATAGCGGTTGGCAAAACCCGCCCCGAAAAGTTCGAGAATGCTCAAACGCCTCCTGAACCCATAGAAATAACCGGCGGCGAAGGCTCGTTTTTCAATTCAAAAAGAGTCGTCCTTC
>MWBZ01000188.1 GCA_002069765.1 bacterium ADurb.Bin243 | reverse complement strand
AGGGGTGGACCGGATTAAAGTCCCATGCCCGCCGCTTATTTTCATCCCCACCACGGCCGGCACTTCTTCAGACGTTTCGCAATTTTCTATAATATTGAACGAGAACGAGCTCGTTAAAATAGCTATAATCAGTAAGGCTATCGTCCCGGACATCGCTCTGGTGGATTACGAAACCACCATGACGATGAGCCCATACCTTACCGCCTGCACGGGAATGGACGCTCTGGTCCACGCCATAGAAGCGTTCGTCTCGGCTGCGAACTCTTCTTTGACAGATTTGCACGCGGCGGAGGCTATAAGGCTTATAAGCTCGAACCTAAAAAACGCAATCGCATATCCTGAAAATATAGAATATAAAAATGCGGTAATGCTCGCCAGCCTCGAAGCCGGTTTCGCGTTTTCAAACGCCATCTTAGGCGCGGTCCACTCCATGGCGCACAGTCTCGGCGGTTTTTTAGACCTCGCCCACGGCGAATGCAACGCGATGCTTTTAGAGCATGTGATCGATTTTAATTATGAAGCCGCAGCGGAGCGTTACGATGAAATCGCCCGGCTGATGGGAGCACAAACAGAGCGCCTTTCAGGGCCCGGAAAAAAAAACGCACTGCTCGAAAAAATTAAAACTTTAAAACGCGACGCGGGCATTACCAAAACTCTTGCGGGCGCCGGCGTAAAAAAGTCCGACATTCCGACGCTGGCGAAAAAAGCGCACAACGATCCGTGCCTGCTCACCAATCCCCGCAAAGCTTCGGCGAGGGACATCGAGGTGATTTATGAACAGGCCTTCTGAACCGCCGAACTCCGCTGAAGATGTTTTCGAAAAAATAATAGGCCTGGGAGAAAGCTCCATACACAAAAGTTATTATCCCGAGCTGCAGGAAAAAATAGCAAACCTGAAAAAAACCGAAGAAGAGCTGCGCCGGATAAAAGACGAACTCGAAATCCGCGTCGCCGAACGCACCCGCGAATTAGAAGCCGCGCGAGAAGAACTTTTCGAACAAAACCGCCTGCTCGAAGAAAAAGTCAGGGAGCGTACGCAGGAACTTCTAATAGCAAAAGACAGGGCGGAAGACGCCAATCGCGCCAAGAACGTATTTCTTACAAACATGAGCCACGAATTAAGGACCCCGTTAAACGGAATCATGGGTTTTTCTGATCTGCTGTCCATTTGTAACTTAACGGATCAGCAGGATGAATATAATAAAATCATAAAACTCTCTTCCATGAACCTTTTGGAATTGATAAACGACATGCTCGATTTTTCGGAGCTTGAAAACAAGCGCATACAGCTCGAAAAAAAGCCATTCGACGTCCGCGGCGCAGTCGATGAAACGATATCGTTCATTCGCACGCAGATAAAAAATAAAAAACTGGAGCTGGAATGCGAAGTCGCGAGCGCTATCGATTATTCTCTTATAGGCGACCGGCAGCGTTTCAAACAGATACTGCTCAATCTCGCCACTAACGCCGTAAAATTTTCTCTGCGCGGCAAAATAACCATAAGCGTTACGCAGCTATTCAAATGCCGGAATTTAGCTCAGATTTTACTGACGGTCGAAGACGAAGGTATAGGAATTCCCGAAGACAGGATACAGGAAATATTCGAAATGTTCCATCAGCTGGACGAATCGTCCACCAAGCGCCACGCGGGCGTCGGTATAGGCCTTTCAATAGTCAAAGGCCTGGTAGAACTCATGAACGGCAAGATATCCGTGACAAGCGAAATCGGCCGCGGCAGCCGTTTTTCGATTGAAATACCTTTCGAAATAATTTCACAAATACCCGGCGGCGCCGAATCCCCCGCGCCCGACCTCCACGAAAGTATTCGGCAGCCGCGAATACTTCTGGCCGAAGACGAAGACACGAACTGCCTGCTCATACGGGCTATGGCCGAAAATTACAACTGGAAACTGAAAACCGCAAAAAACGGCAAAGAAGCCGTCGATTATTATAAAACCGATAAATTCGACGCGATATTGATGGATATCCAGATGCCGGAAATGAATGGAATCGAAGCAGCGATCAAGATAAGAGAGCTGGAGGCATCCACCGGCGAACGCATTCCCATAATAGCTCTTACTGCCTATTCCGCGCAGAGCGACCGCGAAAAAATAATGGCCGCCGGGATGGATGATTACATTACAAAGCCCATCTCCGAAAGTTCGATTCTTTATGATATTATTTTAAAGCACATCAAAAACTGAACATTAAGCGTGTTATAATATTTTCACTTTTTTTTCAGCTCGTCTTTCAGTTTAGCGTATTCATCCATTAAATTTTTATAAATGGTTTCAAAATCGGTCTGGTTTTTATTGGCCGCGGCCTTTTCGAGTTTCGCGGCTTCCGTCGAAAGTCCTCCGGCGCCGACATTTAAAGCGGACCCTTTTATTTTATGGGCGGCCAGTTTAATCAAGGACATATCTCCGGATTTTATCAACGCCCCAATGCATTCGAGTTCGGTTTCGCAATTCGAGCCGAACATAGTCAGCAGCTCGGCTGCGATATCTGACCGGCCGCCGGTATTGCTAAGCAAAAAATCGCGGTCGATAATTTTTCCGGGCGCCGGGCGTCTGCCTTTAATGACCTGATCCGGCCTTGTATCATGGCTGTTATTTCCGTCATTTTTTTTACGGGCGTATTCGTTTATTTTTTCGATAAAAGAATCATAAAGAATAGGTTTTGTCAAAACATCGTCCATGCCGTTTTTCCGGCAGTTATTGATTTCTTCTTGCATGGCGGCGGCGGTAATGGCTATCACCGGCGCTTTCACACCCATCTGCCGCAGCCTGTTCGTAGCTTCGTAGCCGTCCATAACCGGCATATTTACGTCCATTAAAATAAGGTCAAAAGTCGCTCCGGCGGCGAATTCAAGGGCTTCCTTCCCGTTTTCCGCGGCTATAACGGTATGCCCTTCGCCCCTTAAAATAGTTTCTATAAGCTTGATATTTATAGCGCTGTCGTCGGCCACCAGAATCGTCATTTTTTTGCATTCAAAAGGCGATGCGTTTTTCTTCGGCGAAGTTTTGGCGTGCGGGTATTCTTCATAACCGGCGGCGCGGCTTTTGATATCCGATTTTTCGAGGTTAAGATTAAAATAGAATCTGCTGCCGCGGCCGGATTCGCTTTCCACTTTAATGCAATCGCCTCCGATAAGTTTGACTATCTGGTTGGATATAGTCAGCCCCAGTCCGGTGCCGCCGTATTTTTGAGAAGTGGCGCGGCCGCATTGTTCAAACGGAGTAAAAAGCCGGTCGTGCATTTCGGCCGGAATGCCTATTCCCGTGTCGGACACGGAAGTTTGAATCGTATAATACATTTCGCAAAGCGCGACTATTTTCAATTCGGCTTTGATCTCGCCTTCCGCCGTAAATTTGACGGCGTTGCTCAAAAGGTTGTTTATAACCTGTTTGTATCTGTGAGAATCCGAAATGACAAACCTGTCGATACCTTGATCTATGTGCACCGTAACTTTAAGCCCTTTTTTTCCGGCCAGAGGCGATATTGATTTTACCGCGCTGGCGAAAGTTTCTTTTATGTCGAAGGGCGCGTTTTCGATTTCGAATTTTCCGGCTTCTATCTTCGACAGGTCCAGTATATCATTTATCAAAGCCAGCAGGTCGTTTCCGCTATTTTTAATGCAGCGCACCATTTCCCTTTGAGTTTCGTTCAACTCCGACTGCTCGATTAGCTCGGAAAAACCTATAACGCTGTTCAGCGGAGTCCTGATGTCGTGGCTGACGCTCGCTAAAAACCTGCTTTTCTGGCGGTTTAAAGATTCGGCCGAATCGCGCGCGGCCCTTAATATTTCACGGCTTTTTATGAGTTCCTGCTCCATCTTCTGGCGTTCAGTGATATCCACGATAAAAAGAAGCGACTTCTGGCGACCCGACAGGTCCGTTATTTTAGCCGAATTTACGAGCACCGTGACTTTCTTTCCGGTTTTCGTAGAGGCCGACCATTCGCGGCTCAACGGTATGTTTCCTTTCATAAAATCGTTATAATTCTTCATTGCCAATTCATATAAATTTTCAAGGATAATGAGGGTTATGTGCTTTCCTATAAGCTCGTCCTGCTCGTATTCGTAAAGCTCTGTAAACGCCGTATTGACATACTCGAACATTCCATATTCGTCGATTATGCACACGCCGACGGGCGTGTTTTCTATCATCATCCTGAAGCGGTCTTCACTTGCCACGAGCAGTTCGCGGGCTTTTTTTTCTCTGGATCTGACGGCCGTGTTAAAGTGATTAAAAAGCATATATGCTAACAGTAAAAGTATAGATATCGGCAGCGGATTTGCCGCAATAAAACAGGTTCCGCAAAAAGAACCGTTATCATATAAATCGGCCGGCGTTTTTTCGTATGCCGAAAATACCGCCAGCATAATAAGCAGCGCGCTAATAATACCTATTTTAAGCATTACTTTATTTTGCATATACATGGCAGCCTCCATACGATTATTTTTATTGCACTTCATCCATGAATCAATGATTTTATAACAAAATCCATGCCGTTAAAAATGCCTTAATTATTAATAATTTATATAAAAGTTGTTGGGAAAAACATCGGTTTAAAAATGTGAAGGGAAAACCCACAATATTATTTTCGAACGGAAATTAATTATGAATTCATGACTCTTTCCTGATGAGCGTTTCAGTAATTTTATTAATATGCGCAATTAAAAACTGCTTTCAAACATTGACACCGCAATGATTACTGTGCTATAATTTTTTATAGACGATTTTTTAAAACTTAAAATTTCCTTGAAATAATCGAACGTTAACAGCATCACGGAAGAAATAAACCTCAGGATGAATGGCGCTTAAAATTAGTGATTTATTATAATAAATAAAAAAAGAAAATAATAAATCTGCAACGATAATAAACATTTAACTGGAGGTTCGTTATGCCAAAGACCGGTCTTTTTTTCAAGTTATCTCTTATCTTTTTATCCGTCATTTCAGTATTATCTCTTATCAACGGCTGCGGCGGAGGCGGAGGCGCGGTCGGTTATTTAGTCGAAGACAATTACAACGGCGGGG
>MWBZ01000187.1 GCA_002069765.1 bacterium ADurb.Bin243 | reverse complement strand
GAAATAAAACTGATGTCGGAAACTCACGGGCAGTCGGGAGTTATAGTGTCCGAATTCATGATTTTATATAACAGCCTTTCGGCTTCGCTGCTCGCGACCGCCGGAGCGTGCGGATGTTTCAAATCTTCCAAGCCTTATCCGGAGCCGCAGCTTATAGAAAGTTACCGGAAAAAACTGGCCGAAACGGGCCAATCTTACGACGCAGCCCTCGCCTGGGCTATAAGAAGAAATATGCAGTTCGCCGAGACTTCTTATGCGCCTTCGGCCCACGGCATGCTTGGAACGCCCTGTTACGTGCAGTCTTCTTCGCCGCTTCGCCGCTATATAGATTTGCTCAACCAGCGCCAGATAAAAAGCCTCGTAATTGAAGGCAGGCCTTTTTACGAAGAGGACGCGGTAAGAAAAATTTCGCAATACCTCGACGCCACTCTCGCTTCCATCTCCGAGGCGGAACAGGAAAGCCATTACTACTGGCTTTATTTATACCTTAAACAGAACGCCGGCCGGGTTTATGAAGGCGTCGTGCTGGAGGCGTCCGAAGAGCGCGCGCGCATAGAAATCGCCGGAGTTTTCCTTCACGTGACCGCCCAGGCCAGAATCCACGGACGGTTCAGCGTCGGGGAAAAAGTCTCGATTACGGTTGAAAACGCGGACGCCCGCGCGCGGAAAATATTTTTTAAAGCCTCGCCCGTCGATCGGTAAGGCTTATGACGTGTCGATATGAAGTATAAAGTCACTTATTTACTTAAAAACGGCGATAAAAAGATATCGCTTATAGACGCCCGGGATGAAACTGCGGCGGCGAAAGCTTTCCAGGGCGAAGGTTTCGTCGCGAGCGTCGAAAAAGAAGGGATTTCTGAAACCGGCGCGGCGGGCGGAGGCGGCTTTTTAAATTTTTTCAGGCGCCCCGGGGATTTCGACCTGACGCTTTTTACAAAAGAGCTTTCCACGCTTTTAAAGGCCGGCCTCACCATGCCGGAGTCGCTTGAAACCATAGGCGCGCATAGCGGCAATAAAATGCTCAAGGCGGCGGTCGCGGATATAAAAAAAGATATCGTCGCGGGCGTTTCTTTTTCACAGGCGTTAAAAAGCCATCCGGAAGTCTTTCCGGAGCTTTTCGCCAGATGCGCCGCCGGAGGCGAAGCTTCGTCTAATCTGACGGGAGTTCTCGATATCCTGGCGCAAAACCTTAAAAACTCCCACCAGATGAAGTCTAAGATGATCAATATAACGCTTTACCCGCTCGTGATCATTTCCATAACTTTTTGCGTATTCGCCTTTCTGCTTCTTTACGTAGTGCCTTCTTTCGAGGCGGTCTTTCACGAAATCCGAATCGAGATACCGCCCCACACCAGGCTGCTTTTTTTTATAAGCGGCATCGTAAAAAAGCACTATGCGCGGCTCGCCGCAGGCGCTTTGATTTTATCGGCCCTGGCTTTTTGGGGAGGATATATCCGCGCCGCGGGAAGCCGGGCGGTTAAAATTTTAAGGGCCATGCCCGTGGCCTGCGGCCTTATAGACAATTATTACCTTTTCGTTTTCAGCGGGATGCTTTCTTCGCTTTTGCGTTCAGCGGCTCCGGCCCTCGAATCTTTTTCGATTTCGTTATTCGCGCTCAACGATATCGTTCCGCAGCCAAGGCGCGAGGCCGCGATGGAAATACTGAAAACGGGCGGGTCTTTTTCGAACGCCGTCGCCGCGCTCGAGCTCTCCGACGAAACCATGGCCCGCATGTGCGCCGTGGGAGAGCGCAGCGGAAAAATATCGGACATGATAGATATGATAAACGACTATTATCTTCAAAATCTTCAGAACTCGATCGAAAGGATTTCAGAGGTTCTCGAGCCGATAATAATATTCATTACCGGCATTTTTATAGCGGCGCTTATATTGTCGGTTTTTTTACCCATAATAAAAATCACGATGGGCGGTATTTGATTTATGCAGATTAAGGAACGCAGGAAAAATATAATTGAAATATTACTCGAATCGGGCGTTATAAGCGAAGTGCAATATATCAAAGCGCTGGATTGCTCCAGGGCGGAAACTATCGACCCGCTCGACGCCCTGATCACCAGATGCGGCGCCGACCGTGAAAAGATCATGCTTGCGCTGACTTCGCTCGACGACGGCATGCTTTTTTTGAATTATCTGCAATCGGCCAATATCGTCGCCGAAAGCGTCGTAAAATCCATTCAGAAGAATTTTTCTTCGTGCGACGCTATCGAGCGGGAGCTCATTTTGCGCGGGGCCCTGAGCGAGGAAGAACTCGCGCAGAACCTTGCCGGATACTACGAGATAGAGTTCCTGAGGGCGGTCAACGTCAATCCGGCCAGCTGCGCCGAGTTTTTCGCCAGGTACGACAGGAAAGTTTTCGACGCGTGCGGCGCGGTCGCCGGCGAATATTCGGCGGGGGCCGTTTCGGTTTACATCACCGACACCGCGGCATATAATAAAATTAGAATATTCGCCGAAAACGCGGGCATTAAAGTAAAGTTCGCCGCCATAACCTACTCGCTCGCCGCTGGCCTGCGCGAAAAATCCCGCTCCGCCTCCGACGACGGCATCGACACGGCCATAAAAATGTTTAATTCAGGCGGAGCGCAGCTTTTTGCCCACGATCACAAAAACGATAAAACCGATATGCTCGCGGACCTCAGGCTTTCGGATCTGGCGGGGGAAAGCCGGCCTGTAGTGAAGCTTCTTAACACTATAATTTATAACGCTGTCGAAAAGGCCGCATCCGACATACATCTCGAAATATACGGCGGCCGGGGCAAAGTTAAATTCAGGATCGACGGCGTTTTAATAGAGATCATGAACGATATTTCATTCGATTATTTTTTCGCCATGATTTCCAGGCTTAAAATAATGGCCGGGCTCGATATCGCCGAACACAGGGTGGCCCAGGACGGAAGGTTTGAGCAGAAGATAGAGTCGAGGCCCGTGGATTTCCGCGTTTCGGTGCTTCCATCGATACACGGCGAAACGGCCGTCGTCAGGATCCTCAACCAGCAGGCGGCCGGGCTCGACCTCGCGGAGCTCGGGCTTTTCGGCGAAGGGCTGAAAAAGTTCTCTACGGCCATAAGCCGCCCCTACGGCATGATACTCGTCGCGGGCCCCACGGGTTCCGGCAAAACCACCACTCTTTACGGCGCCATAAAGTCCATAGCGAAAATAAGCGATAAGATAATTACTATCGAAGACCCGGTGGAATATCAGATGGATGATATCGTTCAGATACCGGTCAACGAAAAAAAGGGGCTGACTTTTTCAAAAGGCCTTCGCTCCATAGTGCGTCAGGATCCCGATAAAATAATGGTAGGCGAGATACGCGACGCGGAAACGGCCCAGATCGCCGTAAATGCAGCGTTGACAGGTCATACGGTGTTTTCGACCATACACGCCAATAACGTTATCGACAGCCTTTCCAGGCTCATGAATCTCGGCATCGAGCCTTACCAGTTCGCGGCGTCGTTTAATCTCATCGTGGCCCAGAGGCTTGTGCGAAAGCTCTGCCCTGCGTGCCGCTTGATAGATGAAAGCGAAGCGGCCGCCGGCGAGGAATATAAGGGCGCGGCCGTTTACTCGGCATCCGGGTGCGCTCAGTGCGGCGGGATCGGTTACCGCGGCCGCACGGCCATTTTCGAGATCCTTGAAATGAACGACCAGATCAGGGAAATGATAATCGAAGGCTGCTCGCCGCTTTTGATACGCCGTAAAGCCGTCGAATCCGGAATGAAAACTCTCAGGCGCGCGGCGGTGGAAAAAGTAAGGGCGGCGATAACCTCCATAGAAGAAATCGACAGGGTGACTTTCGAATAAATTGAAATTGAAAAGGTATTTTTATGATCATAATAAGCATAATTAAAGACAGGCTCTATGCTGCGCCGTTTCTAAAAAATAAAACTACGGGCGTGAAAAACTTTGCTGTCGTAGATTTAAACTCAGTTTCGGCCGCGGACGATATCCGCGAAATTATATCCGGCCTGCTTAAAGCTAACAAAGGCGATCTTTTCGACGGTTCGCGCGCGGCGGTTTTTATGGACGAACGCAAAAGCCACTTCGCATCAATTAAAAATCCGCGCCTGGAAGATGAAAGAAAGCTTTCCGAATTCGTCAGATGGAGCGTCAGGGAAAATTATAACATCGATAATTTTGAATATTCTTTTTCTGACGCCGGAAACGGCTATATTTACGTTCACGCGGTAGAAACGGCGCGTCTCGAAAGAATTAAAGGCATTATCGGCGGGGCGGTTAAAGAAATCGTCTGTTTAGACACGCATCTTTTCAATGAAATTAACTTTTTAAAGCGCATTAACGCCATAGAAAGCGGTTTAAACGATTTCACTCTGGTGAAGATCGCTTCCGATTCCGTGGGGGCCGTGAGATTCCTTCCTACGGGCGCTTTCGAACGGATCGAATTCGATTTCATGTCTTCGTCGATAGTTTGCGATTACGGCGGCGAGCAGAGCGGCTATGGCGCGCAGGAGCTGATGCTTATGCATGAAATGGTAAAAAAAATAGCGCGCTGGCAAAACGATGAAAAAAAGCAATGGCCGAAGCCTCAAAAACTTATATTGTTAAATTCCGCCGGCGGCCAGGCGCCTTATTATCTACGCCTGCGCCTGAGTGAAGAAATTTCTGATAATTTATATTATGTAAACCAGGAACGCGATTATTTGGGTTTTAATATCGCTGCTATGTGCGCGAGATGGATGTGATTTATGGACATGGTATATTTTAATTTTATTAAAACTGAAAAGCCTTCTGGCGGTTTACATTTTAACCGGGGGTTGCTGGTTTTTGCCTTTCTTCTGGCGCTGAACGCGGCGCTTGTAATTTATTACGGCAGCTTAAATTCGCCGCCCGATCCGGCCCCCGGACCCTCGCCCGGCGCTAAAAGCGTTTCGGCCGCCATGGACCTTCGCGTTTTTGACACGCCGGCCGTACGCGATATTAAAAAAGCTTTCGAATCCGGCGATTCCAATTATTTAAAAAAACTGTCGCGCGATTTATACGATCTGGATTCCATTTCAGGG
>MWBZ01000186.1 GCA_002069765.1 bacterium ADurb.Bin243 | reverse complement strand
GGTATGAGGAATATAAGCTTCAGGCTGGTAATAGTCGTAATAGCTCACGAAATATTCGATAGAATTATCGGGAAAAAATTCCTTGAACTCGCCGTAAAGCTGCGCGGCCAGCGTTTTATTATGAGTAAGTATAAGCGTGGGCAGCTGGAGCTGTTCAATAACGTTAGCCATGGTAAAGGTTTTTCCCGACCCGGTAACGCCGAGAAGGGTAACGTGTTTTTCCTGTTTATCTTTATACCACGAAACTATTTTTTCAATCGCCTGCGGCTGATCGCCGGTAGGACGGTAAGACGATTTAAGCTTGAACGGTTTATTTTTTTTATTATTTTCGACTTTTAAATACATTTTTTATGGGCTTCTTTCCGGCCTTTAAGGCTTGCTTTAATTTACCAGAATCGGGCCGGGCGGCTCGCCGCAATAAAACCCGCGGGCCGCCTGCCGTTTTACGCATCAATAAAGGGAATTGGAAACGGCGATAACATGCCTGTCCGTTAAATAATAGTTAAAACCGGCGTCTTTTTTATGGTTTGCGGCGGCTTCCTCCGGCCGCGAATCGCGGGACATTGAAAAATTTTTAAAAGCTTCGCGGGCCGCGCTCTGGTTAATATATGAATACGCCAGAACTAAAGGCCCTGAATCGCCGGCCGAAATGCTGCTCTGAGCGCTGATAGTTTCAAAACCTTTTTTATGCTTGAATTTTTTTAACAGCCATGTTTCGAAAAAAGAAAAGCCCTGATTATTCACGAATTCTCTTGCCGAAACAAGTGCGCTTCTGAAAAAACCCGGCTCTAAAGTCAGTTTAGGCCTGACTTTATTTTTAGGCGCTGACGGAGCGGTTACGGCGTAAGCCAGAAAAACGGAATCGGTGGACATCTGGTAGCATACTAAATCGATATATGAAGCCGCGGAGGGCTTACTTATTATCTGATAGCCGCGGGCGCCTAAAAAATCGGATTCGAAAACAAAATACTGCGGCGAAGGATATCTTGATAAATAATCGTTTTTCAGGGAAACTTCCCTGTCGGGCGTCTTAGAAAATATAAACCTGATTTCGCTTGAATCCTCGTCGATGAAATATGAGAAAATACTTAATTTGATTTCTTTTTCGGGATTTTTTTTGCTCATCTCATGAATTGCGCCGTAAATTATCTCGAGCATGCCGGAGCCTTTCAAAGCGGCCCGTTCGATAAATTTGCCCGCGCCGCCCGCCGATGCGGCATTATCAACGGCTTCGCCGGAAGCGGTTTCGGCATTATTTTCAGACCCTGGCTTCGGCCGTTCTTTTTTTTCTTTTTTTGCCGTTTTCGTTTCGCCGGCGGCCGCCTTATTTTTTTTAGCCTTACCGGCCTGCTGCGCGTAAGCATAGTCAGGCGCAAAGGCCGCCAGGACCGAAATAGAAACAGCTAATATTAAAAAAGCGAAGCACGACTTTTGACTGCATATTTTTTTTAGTTTATTTAATGGCATAAAATTTCTCCCGCGATATTTAAGAAAAAAGGGCACCTGAATGCCCTCTTTTCAAAAAGGTTTTGAACGTCCGAATTAAAAGCGATTTATTTTAGTATTTATATATCGAGCCGCCTATATATTCTCTCATCAATGAATTTTTAGGTATAACGCTTTCGTCGTCCCATTCCTTGACGGTGGATAAAAAGTCGTAAATTCTCTGCGCCCTGATGTACGCGTCCTGCTTTTTAGGGTTGTCTTTGTATTCTTTTACGAATTCAGGGAAATATTTGAACATATATTTCTTATGGATAGGCAGTTCGTAAGCGAGATACCCGTTAAGTATGTGATCTACAGTGCCGATGAAGGGGATGATATGCTTTAATTCAGAACGCCTCACATAATGCCAGTGTTCGATAGTGCGTTTGGGGTCGTAGCTTCTGTGCCACGAATCGCGGACCATTCTTCTTAATATGCGGATATCGGTCCAGCGCAGGAAATTATTATGGTTGTCTTTTATCTGGCTGAGGGTTTCGATATAAAGTTTGAATTTATAATCTTCGCCGACCGACGAGGTCATTTCGTCGTACAGGCCGTGCAAACTGTCAAGAAGCAGCATCTGGTTGCTTTCGAGCTTGAGCGGGACGGTTTCCGTTTCGCGCTTTCCGGTTTTAAAATTATAAATCGGCTGCTGAATCGTTTTTCCGTCGAGAAGGTCTGCCAGGTGGCTATTGATAAGTTTAAGATCGAGCGCCTGGGGCGTTTCGAAGTCGTAATCGCCGAATTCGTCTTTAGGGTGCATTTCCAGGTCGAAGAAATAATTATCGAGATTCATGGCCACTAAATCAAGGCCTTTTTCTCCGAGTTTTTCACCTATCTTAATCGTAGAGGTGGTTTTACCCGAAGAAGACGGCCCCGCGATTATAACGATGCGTGTTTTTGGTTTTTTAAGGATTTTTTCAGCCGCCATGGCGATATCTTGATGGTAAGCCTCTTCAGTGGCTTCTATAAGCTTTACGAATTCGTGTTTGCTTCTGACTTTTTCGTTAAGAGCTTCTATAGAATATGCCTTATTATCTACGGACCATACGAGCAGCTGCCATATTTTTTTATATGGAATATTTTCTGAAGTGGCGAAGTTGGCGTCGCGAGTATCGCGCATCATCTGGTGTTCGGCGCGGTATAAAATGAAAGCTTTGGCCGTTTTTGCATGGCCGTGCTCTATAAGTTCCTTTTCGATAATATCCTGGACTTCTTCTACGGTAGGCACCTGCGGCTGCGGGTAAAGCTTGGCCACCGTATTAGTTACTTTAGTGGCGATGCTTTCGGCGAGCTTGCGGTCTGATCCGCCAACTGACTGGGCCGCTTTAAATATGGCGTGAACTATCTTTTCTTTATCGTATTCGACTATGGAACCGTTTCTTTTAATAACTTTTTCAATGGTAGCCGTCATGATTTACTCGCCCCCATATAATGATTTATTATTACGAAAATTATATTATAATTTAACGCCAATGTCAATTTATAAGCAAAAAAAGTTATAATTTAATCATGTTTTCAAATGCGGCTATTTATAATATTTTTTTATTATATTAAAAACATCGGCTACCACAAAAGGTTTTGAAAGAGTATCGTTCATTCCCGCTTCCCGGCAATCCTCTATATCCTGTTTAAATGCGTTTGCGCTCATGGATATTATTACGCAATCAGATCCCCTCTTTCTTATTTCGCGGGTGGCTGCGATTCCGTCCATTTCCGGCATATTAACGTCCATAAATATTATATCGAAGCCGGGCGATTTTTTTATAATTTCAAGCGCTTTTGCGCCGTTTTCAGCGACCTCGGGTTTTATGCCTTTTAAGTTAAGTATTTTTACTAAAAGCCTTACATTGAATAAATTATCGTCCACTATCAAAATTTTAGCGCCTATAGTTTCCATTTCGGCCGCGGTTTCTTTTTCGAATACTCCGCCGCGTTCGGCCGTCGAAAGCGATTGCGGAGGGTTGGCGCCCTTCTTGAAAGTAAGAGTAAAGTAAAAATCGCTTCCTTCGCCGGGCGCGCTCTTTAAAAATATTCTTTCGCCGCCCATAAGCTGGACTATTTTATTGGATATGGTCAGGCCCAGCCCGGTCCCGGAATGTTTTGATTTAGATCCCTCGCCCGCCTGAATAAATGGCTGAAATATAGATTCATGCTTATTTTCAGCGATGCCTTCGCCCGTGTCTTTGACGCTTATTTTTATTTTAACGTCTTCGAGCGTTTCATCCAATATTTCGCATTGGATTTTTATCTCTCCGGCCCTGGTGAATTTAGCGGCATTGCCCGCAAGGTTTATAAGCGCCTGCCTTAGTTTTCCGGCGTCGCCTATCAGGCTGCTTTTCAGGGGCTTATTTATAGAATAGCTCATTTTTACTCCGTCAGCTAAGGTTCCGCTAATTATTTTAACGGTATCCGAAAGCGTCTCTTCGAAGTTGAACTCGACCGGCTCGATCATAAGCAGGCCCGCCTCTATCTTTGAAAAGTCCAGAACGTTATTCAAAAGCGCTAACAAATGTTTTCCGCTAACGCTCACGCTCGAAATCATTTCAAGAGTTTCAGGGCTTAATTTTACGTCGTTTTTATTTTTTAATAGATCGCTGAAGCCGATTATACTGCTTATCGGAGTTCTTATTTCGTGGCTCATGGCGGCGAGAAAAGCGCTTTTGGCGTTATTAGCCCTTTCTGCTTCGTCTTTTGCGAACTTCAGCTCGCCGAAAGCCGTTTCATAAGGATTAAGCACGCCGTTTTCTATAATCGCTTTATATATGAAATAAAACGAAATTACCTTGAAATAATGTCCCGTCATATTAAGCAGGCCGTAATTATCGTTATAAAGCGTAAAACAAAGCTCCGTAAGGATCGTAAAAATAAAAGACATTTTAAGATTGCGGTAAGTGGCCGCGTCGAATTTATCGCCGTACTTAAAGCAAAGAAGGTACATTCCGGCGCCTATAAGCAGGTATATCAAATATTCGCTATATATTTTAAACTGCGTCTGGCCGAATCCTTTGACAAAACACTCGGGGAATATCCGCCAGTAAAAAATAGATAAAATTACCAGAATAAAAATTAAAGCGTAAGCGGGCAATACTGCTTTAAATATATCTAATTTTCTGGGTTTTATAAAGTAAAACGCTATCAAAAGCGAAACGGCTTCTAAAAACCTCGCCGCCACCCACAGTTGATTGGCGTAGTAGTCGTAATCCGGGAATATGTTCATGCCTTCGTAAGCCAGAATATGCACCAGATCGAGCGCGCCTACGAATAGATATGCGGTTCCCACCAAAATAAGATAGCTGTTTTTTATAAATCTTTTAGAAACGAGCGCTATCGTAAAAATAGCGAACGCTATCACTATGCTGAATATTTCAACAAGGCTGTGGAAAAGCAGATAATGATAAATTTTAGCTAAAAAAAGCCCGGCAAAAACACTTATGGCTATTAAAAAATTCATTCTTTTTTTCCCGTTCGTTTAAATTATTGCGCTTAAGGTTTGAGCGCCGGTCTGAAGCCGTAGTCTTTATTGAAAGCCGAAGGAGAATAATGATAGCGCGCAAAACAGCTGAAACTTTCATATTCGGCATGGGTCCAAGAGCCGCCGCGCAATGACCTGTAAGCGCCGGAAGAAGTGT
>MWBZ01000185.1 GCA_002069765.1 bacterium ADurb.Bin243 | reverse complement strand
AACGAAATATTGCCGGGTGAATTAGTCGCCAACCTGAGTTCACCACTTGTTTTTGAAAGTTGTCGGACAGGCTCATATACGCCGATTCGAGCAAAGACGCGTCGGTTTTCGCCCAGGAAGAAGCCGTAAAAAAGGCCGACCCGACTTTTATGAGCAAAATATCTCCTATCGTCAGCGATCTGGAAACCAAAAGAAAAGCCAGTATTCAAAACGCCAAATTCAGCGACCTTTCTAAACTTGAACAGGCTTATAAAGACGCGGTGCTCGGTTCGGCGAACCCCGTGGAAATAGCGAAAATCAGAGAAGGCCTCGACGCCTACATCGGCGAACTCGAAGGCCAGCTTTCCGCCGCTAAAAAACTCAAGGAAGCGCTCGCGCTGGTGGCTACTAACGGCCGCCGCCAGAACGAATCTTACGTTAAAGAAAGCAAAGACAAGCTTAAAAGCTTAATTTCCCTGGAGCTTTCGGATCCATTAAAAGACACCGTCAATGAAAACGTCTATAAAGAAGCTAAAATATCTTACGGCCTGGTATGCTGCGATCTGGGCGATATATTCAAAAACAAGTTGAGCTCGCAGTCTATGGGCGCGGCTAAAAACTCCAAAAACCTTCTGGCGGCTTATCAGGCCGTCAAAGGCAAACTCGACCCTCAGGCCAAAGCGCTTTATGAAGAAGGCTACAACGCCGTCAAAGACTTGAAACTGGACGCGGAAGACAAGGCGGCGGGCCTCGATAAAAACGCTTCGGCCGCGCTTTTAAAAAACGCGTCTGAACTCGCGAAGGAAGATCCTTCTAAATTAAACGACGCCAAAGTCAAAGCCGATTCAATTTTAGCCAAGCTCGACAGCGAGGGTAAAACTTCGTTCACGCTTCCTACCGGCGAAATCGTAGATAAAAACGACGTGCTCGAAGAGAAGGGTAACGCGTTTATAAACGGCGGAAAACCGTCGGAGTCGGTACAGATTTTCAACGAAGTCACCGATGAAAAAGTTAAAAATTTCGGCCTCGGCCAGGCTTATATGCAGTTAAACGCCCTGGACAAAGCTTTTTTAAATCTCAAAGAAGCCGTCAAAAGCGTAGTTAAATCCGAAAACTGCTATGAGGCCAGAATGCAGGCCGAAGAAAATTTTGAAGCGGTCAACGAAGCGCTTTTCGCGTTCGCCGCGCTTCTTGACAAACTTAAAAACGGCTCCGAAGAAGACGTAGTTAATTTCAGAAAAGCGATAGAAGCTCTGGAAGCCAATTACAGCGCCGATGAAAAAATATTCACCGACGCCGGAATTACGGTGAACGACATATTGAGCGGCATAAAGCCCACCACCAGCTTTTACGAAGCCGGAGAAGGCTTTATAAACGGCACTCAGACCGATTTCGGCGGGCAGTTCGTGGAATATGAAACTTACGCCGATCCTTTGTGGGCGCAGTACGAAAAGGCCCAGAACCTTTTATTCGAATCCGGCAACCTGGTTGAAAGTTTAAAATCGCTTGCCGCGATAAGCGACCGCGAACGCATATTGTTCAAGGGAACATCTCTTGCCGGCACGGCCGAAGCTCCGGCGGAAGGGACCGCCGTTAAATATTTAAACGACGCACTCGCTATTTTAGAATCGCTGCACGCTAACGCTTCCGCCGAAAACTACCTTAGATGCGAAGCGTACTATCAATCGGGAATGGCTTATTTAAGCAAGTACCGGGCTTTTAAAAACGCGAATATAAAAAACAAAGACCTTATTTCCAGATCGCTGAAGACTTTTTTTACGATTATAGAAAAATCGAGCGATCCTGATTATGCCAACCTAAAATGGATAGCCCGCGAGATGATCGGGGAAGCCGAAAATGAACGTAATGAAGCTGACGGCATGAGCGCGGGCGCCAATCAATTCATGCAGGACGGCGAAAATTACATGAACCGCGCTAAAAGTTTCGCCTATGACGGATTTACCGGCGAGGCCTCGGCCGACTTCGAAACGTCTTTCAAGCGCTACTATGAAGCGTATTCAAAAGTCGCCACGTCGGAAATCAAACTTAAAGAGACGGCCCTTTTTTATGCGTGCTCGGCGCTTTACAATAAATTCAAAGTTGACCCGCAAGCTAACGCCGAAGATAAAGACCGCGCTAAACGCGTGCTGAAGAATTTTTCGCTCGAATTCGCCAATTCGTCCTTCCTGGGCGAAGTGAGAAAAATGAGCGGCGATCTGGATACGCAATTTGAAATCGGCGGCGAAACTTATAGCGAACCACCGGCGCAAGAGGTTCCGGGAGCTGAATTTGAACGCGCTCTCGCGCTCATGGACAAACTCAGGATGTATTATTCAAATAATTTTCCGGCGTCTGAAATAGATCCGGTCATAGCCGACGCCGAAGCCGTTTTCTCTGCCATATTCAATGCCGGCCAGGGCGCGCCGGATCCTAAATATTTCGGCACCATAACTTCGGAAGTGCAGGTTAAATCCTTCAAGGCCGTAGCCAAATTTCAGCTCGCCATACTCTACATGGAAAGGTATTTCATGTCCATAGACAGAAACGCCGCATATAAAAATCTGGCGTTGCGTTATTTTAACGAACTTATAATGCAAAATCCCGAAGAATATTTTATATTCGACGTAAAAGGATTCGTAGAATCGCTTCAGAACGAGGGAAAGACCGAACCCGTTTATGACGGCGGCTCTCCGATAATAAGTTCCGTTACGCTCGATCCGCCTTCGGTCAGGGCCGGAGAATCTTCTGATTTCAAGGTCAACGTTACCGCCGATATAATGCTTCCCGGCGTTATGGACGAATCGGGCGCGGCAAGCGCCGTCACGACGGTCGAAGCGCAATTGTTCAGGTTCGGAAATTTAGTTTATTCCGACGAGCAGATGAGCGTACCGGTAAAAACCACGCTGACGCTGGTTAATTCCAGATGGACCGGCAGCCTTATAATTCCCGCTGCGGCAGTGGAACCGGGCCCTTACGATATAGCCGTAACCGCCTCCGCCGATTCCGGCTGCGCTGACGCTTACGTTCCTTTCAACGTTAAAACCGCCGACGGAAGCGCGAGCATTTCATGGATAGACACAGTGGGCTCAGATGTTTTAAAGGTCAATGTCACCGATTATCCCGAAAATGTCAATAACTCTTATACCGATGTATATGTCACGGTGCTGCGCGCGGATAACTCCGGGCAGCCCGAGCTGGAAGGTAAATTCGTTCCGGCCGAAGGCGTTCCGGCTAACATCAAGCTCGAAAGATTGACGGCCGAAAATGAAATAGCCTATATTCTCGAACTGAACAGGCAGGTCGGCGATATTACGCCAGGCACCTATATGTTCATGTTCAAACTTGTAAAATACGACGCGGCGAACCCCGATAAGAGCCTGAACAATGCGGTCTTTTCATTTCCTTACAGCTGCTACATAGAAAAAGTAATGCCGGAAACCGACAGGAATTCTATCATGAAACTTTACGGCGGAATATTGTCCAATTACAACGATCTTACTCTTTCGCCGGAGCAGCGCGTAGCGGCCGTGGAAGCCATGCATTCGCCCGCGGGGTTTAAATACGGCGCCGACGCGCGCGCGGCCCTTCTGGAAATGCTTTCATCGATCGATGGAATGAAAGTTACCGCCGAGGACGAATCTTATATATCCTACTCGCCTGACGGCAAAGCCACGCTTTATTCTTATCTGCGCGTGGACGGCGTTTATAAAACAGACGTTCCGCAGGGCGTATTCATGCCGGACGGGCGTATGCTTTTGCAGCCGGGTTATGCCGGAAGCAAGCTCTACGATTTTTATATATCGTTCGAGCAGTCTTTCGTGCAGGCCGCAGACGGTTCCTGGGCGCTTTCGCCGTCTTCGGATTCGGGTTCCGTGGAACCGCAGCCCGAGCCCGAACCGGAATCGTTGCCTGAACCCGGCGACTCCGAAAATCGCGGATTCCGCGCGGCTAAATAAAATTTCTTGCAAATTTCTTGCTTTTTTTTGAAAATATAGTTGACTTTTTTAACCGGCGGTGATAGAATTAATAAGTGTAAGCAAGATTAATTTTGTTCAGTTAGCGATGTTCTTTATGGATCACAGTTTTGAGTTCTTTATTAAGGAAAATATGAATATAAAGTTTTATATTAAAACTTAAATACATATAACCATAAAAATACTGATGTGGAATTCATCTTCCATATCGGTATTTTTTTATTACGGCAACAACCACATTAATATATCAAAATTTAATTTCAGGAGGGGTAAAATGTTAAATCAAAGGTCAGTTCTCAAAAAAGTATCGGGATTATTATCTCTGCTTTTTGTTTTTGTATTGCTTACGGGCTGCGGCGGCGGCGGAACGAGCGCCGTTGTGAACGAACAGGTTCCTCTTTCGGGTTCTAACACGGTAATCCCCGAATCGGTTAAAGTGGAAAAAACGAGCGACACGGTTACAGTCAATTACCAGACGTCGGCTCCGGTAAAAAAAGCTTACGTCGTCACATCTGATTTCGCTTTCAATAATGCTCCGCTCTGGTCGGAATTTAACGAAGTTAAAACCGAAGACGGATTAAAGCATACGGCGACTTTTAAAACCGCAAAAAAAACGAGCTTTATGATCTATGCCAGCCCGCAGGACAAATTCGATAACGGCGGCAAGGGCATAGAGATAAAATAGTTAATAGTGAATAGTGTAGAGTGAATAGTTAAGGCTGGGGCTCGCTCTGCGAGCTTTAAAAAAATAAGCAACGGCTTAACTCTTTAGCTTCAAAATCCTAACTAACTTAATAAATTACCATACAAATAGGTTAGAAAAAAATTAAAATTATAAAGGAGAATCAAATGATTAAAAAAATATTTATCGCGATCGTTTTAATTGCGATGTTATTTACTTCCGCTTCTGCCGTCATGGCTCAAACGCCGCAGAGCATAACTTTAAAGCCCGGTTTTACGTTTGTCAGCTTCACCAATGCGCTTTCGATAACTCCCGCGCAGTTTAAAGCCTTAAATTCAGCCATAGAAGACGTTTATCTTTATAGCGCCGTCGCCGGAAGCTTTTTGAGCATCAGCGAAGGCACGCTTACGAGCCTCGCGGCAGGCAAGGGCTATATCGTTAAAAGCTCGGCCTCTTCCAACTTCGCAATATCGGTTCCCGGAAACGTTATTTCCTCTATTGGAAATATCACTTTAAAAACCGGCTTCAACCTGGTCGGTTTTTCTAAAGTGCCGGCTTCTATGACTTTTAAACAGTTAATGGAAGCGTATTCCATGATCAAGGGCATATGAGCCTGTCCGACAACTTTCAAAAACAAGTGGTGAACTCAGGTTGGCGACTAATTCACCCGGCAATATTTCGTT
>MWBZ01000184.1 GCA_002069765.1 bacterium ADurb.Bin243 | reverse complement strand
TGCGTTCGGTGGAATCGGGCGGAGTGTTCAAAAGGCCCTCCGCTATATCTTTCCATGGGGCTGGAATCCGTTTTAAGTCTATTTCTGCCGGGCATTCAGGTTGAGCAACAATGCGGTGAAGCAAGGCCGCGACTCCGTAGCTGGGCATTTTATTTTGGGCCGAATCCGGCGGTATCGTTGTGTTGACAGGCATATATATAACCTCTTTAAATGAAAATTGTATTATAGTGAGGCATCGTGCGGCGCAGGCGAAAACTTCGCAATAAAGCTTTTACAAATCAGCATTTTTGCGGACAGAACTCGCGGCACACTGCACTTCTAAATATTGATTATCTTCAGGACGAGGACTAAAAATAGCCTCTGAACTGGGGATTAAATGATGGGTTCATATTTAAAACTGCTGACTTTTTATAAAATACGATTATTTTATAAAAAGGCTTGACTTGGCATTCTTTTTATAATATAATATAACTGTAAATGAATAAAGTTGTTAAAAGAGCGACTTTTTAAACGAGGGCTATGGGAGTAGTGATCCTATAGCTCTTTTGGTTTTATTAAAAACATATTGGTTTTGCTCGGAGTTACTTTGCATTACCAGTAAGACCGGTGACTAATTTTGTCCAAGCTTCTTTGTTTATGAATACTTTGCCTCCTATTTTCGCGAAAATTTCCGGGTATTTTCCGGTCGAGTGCCACCTCAAAATCGTATACCGCTTAAACGGTATACCTCCACGTTCAAGTTCTTCCTGGCTGGATACGCTTATCAGCTCTTTCATAGTTTCACCTCCTTCGGTTTTAATAACTATAATCCATTATACAATTTTTAAAATTCTTTGTCAAGTGTTTCGTGTGATTTTTTTGGAAATACTTGCTTTTTTATGTGTTATCTGATATAATTAATTATATACATATTAATGGCTTAAGAGGAGGTACACGATGTTTGGAAAAAAATTGCGCGCAGCGCTCAAAAAGATCGGAATGAAGCAGATCGCTTTCGCCGGTATTTTAAAAATACATCCGAATACGATTAATAATTATATAAAAGGCCGGCAAAACCCTGAGGTTGACAAGAAGGCCATGATTATTAGGTACTTCGAAGAGAATCACGCTTTCGATTCTGGTTTTTTTGACGAAAAATTCACTCCAGCCGGTACTGCGGATGTCGGTAAGCGCATAGGCATATTCATTGATTTTAGCAAAAAAAATATTAGCGAGGTTGCAGTCGATCTTAATATAGCCGAAGAAGAGCTGAATAAAATCATAGCCGGCGAAGTTTTTATAGACAAGCGATTTCTAATACTTTTTGAAAAAAAGTTCAATGTTAATAAGAATTGGCTTATTTCAGGCAATGGCCCTAGAATCATAGATAAAATTGACCAAGGCGTCATTTCTATTATTGGTGAAGTCCCTTCTGGAACCTACGTGCGAGATACAGATTTAAAAATCGAAACCATAGAAGTCCTGCCTCGTTTTGTTTCTGAAAATCTTTTCGGACTTAAGTGTGGTGCGCTTTCGCGGCGAGAATCGGAATACTTAGGTATGAAACCGAAAGATGTAATATTTATTGACGCAAATGCCGGATTTAAAGATGAAGATGTTATCGTACTCGAAGATAGAAAAGACCGTTCGCTAATAATAAAAAAATTCTACAATACGGCGCGTAAATCTCATCGTCCTAAAAAAAAGCCATTGGAAAACTCGGATTCGGATAATGTATTGAGTGAATTATCCGAGTCAGAGGATGAATTGCAACTCTTCCCGGAAAGCCCACTAATAACGATTAATCAAGTTTATGTTGAGCCCTGTCACCGCAAAAACAAAGCCTGGGCGCGTAAAATCGATGAAAGTATATATAAATATATAGGAAAAGTCATTTATTTGTCTCGCGACTATAATGAAAATGAATCAGGGTTTTAATATCTAAAAAAGCGGCTGCTCTGAAAACGAGCGCCGCTAAGCGTTTATACTTTTGAATTATCGTATTTTTCTTATATATATCGATTCAAACCATCTTTTTTCTAATATAGGTCTTAATATCTTTATTTCCTGCGTTATAGCATAACGCGCCTCCTGTAGCTGCCGTTCAAGTTCCTTCTGACCATAGATATATGCCACACCTGCGCCGACCACTGTGGCGCCGACCGCGATTAGACCCCAGCCCGATACTACGCTGGTTGCCGCCGCTGCCGCTCCCAGGGATGAACCTGTCCAATATGCTCCGACAGCAGACCAAAGCGAAGGTGCGGTCGCCGTAAGAGCAGCGGAAGCGCCAATAATACCTGAGAACAGAGCTCCTGCGGCAGCGGATGCTACTAGTCCGAGCGTAACCGGGCGCGTAATTGAAACGTCCTCTCTCAATGACGTTTTCAAGTTTACCCCGCTGCGGTAGGTACTGTTTAATATTGCATTTAGTTCGTTTTCGACGTCTTCGAATAAATATTTTTTAAGGTCGGCGGCTAATTCACGGTTTATATCATCTGATGCCATGCCTTGCGCATGGAAAGCCTTAACCTTCGCTTTAATATTAACGGTATCGAAATATCTTTCAACCTTCGATTGAAAACACTTCTCCGATGCCGGGCGATAGAATTCATCGATAACGTCCATGCCTCGATGATATGCCGCTTCACTTTCCTGATCATTATTTGCGGTACAGGGTTGGTGCGAAAATCCCGTTATAAATATTACGCAAACGACTATAAGTATTGATTTTTTCAAGTATATCACCTCTTTTTAATATAGCATTAAATTTTCCGCTATTTTATCGAGAATAGCTCTCAAACGCGTATTTAATTGTTCGCGTGAGCTAATTATTCCGGTTTTTAATGCGTTCTGAAAATTATATTTGGTTGTCTGATAGCCGGTTTCGACGGAAATAAGCGCCTTGAGAAAGGCATCGATTTCGGTTCCTTCGGTTTTTAGTAAAACCTCTGCTATCGAACCTACCAATACGAAAAGTTCCAGCGGAGGATCTAAACCGGGGTTTTGCCTTCTGAAGCGGTAATATCGCTTTTCGAGGGCTGTTAAGTCTTTTGCGTTAGCGATAAGCCTGTCGTATATGGTTTTAACGGCCTCATCCAGGTTGACGGCTTGACGCAATTCCTCGGTGTACTGGCCGGTTTCAATTTCCGCTGGGCCCGTATGACGGTTGTTTGCGACCAGATATTTTTTAACTGCCTGATCGATTTTAAACGCAGCTATGGCTATGAAGCTGTTCCGTGAGTCCTCTGATATCACGTAGGTCTCGATTTTGCTTTGGATTGCCTCCACCGGTTCGCCGAGAAATGTTGCCGTGAACCATTCGACCGAGTCCATAGCAGGGCTCCACAGTTTCTCATCTGCGTCGTTTTTAACTTCGCTATATAATCGAAGCGTAATGCTTTTAATACTTTCTACCGGAGCGCTTACTGTAGTATTCGTGCTTACAGACTCGTCTGAGCCATAAGCAACATGGGTTTTTAATTTTAATGTAATGACCGTCACCATCGTCAGGATGATTATACATAAGATAACATTAATTTTTTTCATTCTCGCCTCCCCGCTGCTATTTTGAAACCAATTTAACTTTCGACGCGCGAATCTCTATCGCGGCGTTGTCGATTATGCCGGTAATCTCAGCCGCAATTTTCCCGTTCAAGCTCTCCAGGTACTCATCGATATTCCGCTGAATCATAGGCCGAGTCGTTTTTTGTAGCTGGTAGTGGTCGTAACCGTCCCACATGAAAACGGCCGCCGTTGTTGACAATCCGAGCGTTTTTCCGGCAAAACCAGCCAGTGCTTTGCCCCCTAATGACGTTATCGTCTTCGCGAATATAACGTCACCGGCCTTTTCTATCATCGGCAGAACCTTTTCTGCGATTCGAACGGTTGATATAACGCTGAGTCCAGTCAACGCTTTTATCGCGAGCGGAATGTTGCGGTTTGAACTCGTGCGACTGGTCATGGCCGAGACATCGCTATTAACGCGTTCCCATTCCTGAAGCGGGATCTGATAACGGAAACTCAGTTCGTCGAAGCCGGTCGTAACAGCCTTAAAGTATTCGCTGACGGCGGCGTCCGCAATAGCATTTATGCGCTGTTGCCCCACTTCCGGTTGGATTACCCTCCCCGCAAATTCCGCCCGAACACTATTGCCGATTTCAGCGGCAGCGTCTGTATTTCCCGTGAACCAACCCTTAATCGAACCGTATGCGCCCTGGAGCGCGAGGGCCTGCTGAACGAAGTATCCGCAGTACCAATCGACGAACCCCGCCACTTTCTTCTTCAGCTCAGCATTCCACGCGTCGAGGTCTTCGCGCATTCGCGCCGTCGCCTTCTTCTTCGCTTTCTCTAGGACGATGTCGACGTCACAGCTTAAATTATCGCGCTGAACATTCTTAAAGCGGACTGTCTTGACGACCGGCTGTATAGCGGTGGTTCCGGAGGTAAACGCTGGCGACACGAGGCGGCTCATAAAAAGCCATATTACGAAGAGCGCTGTGGCTAACAGAGCCGCGTATGTGGCCAGTCGCGGGCCACGCTTCTGCCCTTCGCCCTCGTCATCCTCGTCCTCGAACTCCGCCTCAGTGCTGTTATATTCGTCTTCGGCCAACTTCACGGCACGAATGTCGTCGTAATCATGCTCCCTCAGCCAGGGGCTTTTCCTGACCAGATTCTTAAAAGCCTCCCTCTCGTTACGCCCTTCGGCAATACCTAGAACTTCAGAGCCTGAACCGTTTTCATCGATAAACATAAACTTTGCCATTCGTATCACTCCTCTCAAACTATTAATTCATAACGTCATTATTATAGGTAAATTCTCTTTGATTTCGTCCGCACTTACAGCAAGCAAGGATTATTAATTTTGCTGCCTCGGCTTTATATACATGTATAAAGAACTTGTTATTCTTGCAGTGACTGCACTTTTCGATATAATGTTTAATTGTTTTGCCGGTCATGCGGCGCTCTCCTGGCAGGCTGAATCTTCTGAAATTCCAGGCACTTTAAGTATTTTCAATGCAGCCGTCACTGCTTGGTCTATCCGTCCGATAGACTTCCTGACGGCCGCACCATCCCCGCCCCATGCTGCTATATAGAACTCAGAAGGTACGGTGATGCCGAAGTAGTTCGCTACGGTGAACGCTGTTGCCTCGGCTTCGAGCTCCGCCACCGCGAGGTCTTTTCGCGGCAAGCCGGCACCATGCCCGAGGCAGTGATGGGCCAACTCGTGTAGCAGCGTGGCGTATTGGGCCTCCGGTGTGTTGTTTTTGTTAACGACTATCCGCTCACCATGAAGGTAGCCACCGGCATTCTCACGCAGCGAAAGGAACTCGATGGTCAAGCCTTGGTCTCGGATACGCTGAACCAGGCTGATGAACTGGATCGGCAGGACCTGTTCAGTGATTTGG
>MWBZ01000183.1 GCA_002069765.1 bacterium ADurb.Bin243 | reverse complement strand
CGCTCATGCCTGCCACGAACGCCGCGCCCAGCCGCAAGGTATTTTTAACCGCGGCGTCTTCGCCGCGCCAGAGTTTTTCGCGCAGGCTTTTTAAAACGCCTCCGGCGTCTTCGATAACCGCGCGCGCCGCGACGACTTTATTTTCTTTTACGGCGCCTTCGATGCCTTTAATGGTTTTTTCGGCCGCCAGCCTCGCTTTTTTATCGTTTTCTTCGAATTGAGGAACGAGCTTTTTCTTTAATTCGTTGACCGCGGCGTCTATTTTGGTTTTAATGCTCGAATCGCCGCCGCCGGAATAAGATTCCAGAATTTCAAGCGCCTGCGTATTGGCTATGGACCCCAGGGCGAAAATGGCCGAATCCTGCGTCCACGGCTCTCTCGAATTCAACATATTTTTGAGCTTATCCATTATAAGCGATTTTGAAACGGTGTCTTTTTCGAGATATTTATATAACGCTTTCGTGATATTGCCTTTTATGCGGTTATCTTCGTGCGAAAGCAGCTTGAGCATTTCCGATATTCCGTTTTCGCTGCCGAGTTCGTCGAGCGCTTCGACGGCGTTGGCGATGACGCGCGCGTCGTTATGCGAAAGGAAAGGTATCAGATAGCTTTCATGGCCCCTGGAACCCACTTTTCCGAGCTTTTTAATTATGGTGGCTATAATATATTTATCTTCGGTAAGGTTGAGTTCGGAAACCAGGAAATTGGCCTGCAATTCGTCGGGCGAATCGGGCACGAGCTGAATGGCCTTTATTTTTTCGCGGACGTCGGAAGAAATGAAATCCTGTTTGGGGCCGGTTTCAGGCTTGGCTTCGTTATAGCCGTCGAGCGCCTCGCGGGCTTTTTGCTCTTCGGCCTCGATCATGGCCCTGGTTGAAATCTGCGCCGAAACCGATCCGAACGCCTTTTTAGCGTAATAACGCACGGCCGGGTTCACGTCGTTGAGAAGATTTTTAACCGCCTCCAGCACGCTCATATCGGCGCAGTAGGTGGCTTCTTTCAGGCCCTCCTGGCGGACGTCCGCCGACGAATCCGAAAGCTTTCTTAAAATATCTTTTATTTTTTGCTGTTTGTTGTTATCCTGCATAAATCAGCCGTTTTATTCCTTCATCTTAACCGGATTTCGTTTTACTTCTGGCCTTTTATCGAACTGACCGCCTTTTCCGCGGCTTCGCGCAGCGCCGAATCGGCGTCTTCCAATTCGATGACTTTTTCAAGGTGCATGAGGGCGTCGTTGCGTTTTCCGCCGTTATAATAAGCGAGAGCCAGATTGTAATGCGCCCAGCTAAATTCGGCGTTTATGGATATGGCTTTTTTCAATATGTCGATAGCGTCGCTAAACTTTCTGAGGTTAAGGTAAAGATAGCCGAGATTATTCATGGCGAGTATATGCTGTTTATCAAAAAGCAGCGCCAGTTTATATTCTGAAATTGCGCTGTCGTATTTTTTTATTTCGTCGTAAAGCACGCCAAGATTATAATGGGCCGAAGCGAGAGTAGGTTCGTATTCTATAGCCAGGTCGAAAGCGGTTTTGGCCTTTTCGTATTCCTTGCGTCCGTAATAGACCAGGCCGAGCTGATCGTATATGATCGCTTCTTTTGGGCGCTTCGCCAGAAAAACCGTAAGCACGTTCGCCGCTTCGTCGAAACGCTGCTGTATGTAATAAGTTTTAGCGAGGTTAACGGCCGCGTTGACATAAGTGGAATCGATGGTTATGGCTTCTTTAAATTGAAACTGCGCTTCTTCGAGTTTGTTCTGAGCGAAAAGAAACGAACCGTAATCGTTTCTGACGGCCGCATAGTTGGGATTGCGTTTGATCGATTCGGTATAAGATTCGAGCGCTTCGGCGTTATTTTTGAGGCGCTCGTGGCATATGCCAAGATTGTAGTAAACTTTAGAGGATTTTTCGAGGTTCTTGTTTCCTTTTATTTTATCGAAATATTCGACCGCCTTCTTATATTCCTTCTGATAGAGGCATATAAGCCCGAGTTCATTGATGGCGTCGAAATTGGAGCTGTCGGCGTTTACGACTTCTTCGAATATTTTACGCGCCTCGTCGTATTTTTTGGCCATGGAATACGCTTTGGCGAGGACAGTTTTAGATTCGTAGTCGTCCGGCTTTATTTCAAGTGCCTTTTTTATGGCGGTTTCGGCATTCTGGGGCGAATTAAAAAGCAGATAGCAGCTTGCCAGATTATAATAAGCCTCGACCGACTTAGGATTGAGCTCCGAGGCTTTCTGGAACATTTCTATGGCTTTGCTCAGGGAGCCTGATTTCATGTAAATAAGACCTATATTTGAATAAGCGCTGTCGTTAGAAGGGGCGAGGTTTATCACCTTGCTGAACTGTTCGAGCGCGAGATCGAAATTATTTCTGAGCATATAAATATTGCCCAGATTGTTGTAAGCGTCGGCATAGAAAGGATCGAATTCGATAACTTTTTTAAACATTTTTTCGGCGTCGTCGAATTTGGCGCTCTGGACGTATTCGACGCCGAGTTTGAAATACTCGTCAAGAGTGGAGCCCTGCTGATTTTGGGCCGCGGCCCCGGCGGCGTTCAAAAACGTCATTAAAAACCAGACAAACGCGATCACCGTGCTTTTCAGCGTAATATATTCATTCGCCTGCATATTCAACCTCTTTAAAATCGATTTTCTTTATTTTACATTAATAAAAAAACAAAGTCAAGGTTTAAATTTATTCGCTCAGATAATACGGCACTTAAACCGCCCGATAGATTGAGCGCTTAAAAATATTATCGATTCCCTTTATCTTTAGATTAAAATTTGGTAAAATTATAAGTAGTGAATAAATTCGCTTTAAAAACGGAGACGAATTATGCTGTTACCCATAAGAATAATCACACGCCGGAAAAAACATCTCAACGAACGCGCCATGAGCCTCGTCGAAATCCTGATCGCTCTAATAATCGGCGCTACGGCTTTTTTCCCTATAATTAAACTTTTCCAGGAAGGCATCAAAGATTCCATACATTCGTCTTCATGGACGCAGGCGCGGGAAGTGGCTAAAAACAATATAGATATAGTCCTGGCCCTTCCGTTCGGCAATATCACCCGCGGCGACAATTTAATTACCGATAAAAACTCCGCCGCATTATTTCCGCGCGTAGAAAAAATAAAGGGAGTCGATTATAAGGTCTCGTGCAAAGTCCACGATCTGGTGCCGCTCTGCTCCATTTACACTTCCAACCGCTCGGGAGGCGGCGTCACCAATCATTACTGCATAAGCTCTAAGCTCAAAGGAATTACCGTCACCGTAAAATGGCAGGGCGTAGGACGCGAACTCGATTACTCCCTGGTCACGTTCAAATCCGACCTGACGGAAGGCACGAAATCCGATATCTGGCAATGGGGCTTTCCTCAGTACCATTAACACCGGCGCTAAAGCGCGCTTTAAATTATAAAATTAATTTTAATTAAGGACGGCATCATGATAACAACGTTCACTATAAAAAAAGCCATAGATAAGCGGAGCGGTTTCGTACTGCCGCTGGTAGTCGTTTTTCTCGGATCGTTTTTCACTATGGCCACTATTTTCTATCTTTTCAATTTGAACCAGCGGCCAGTCGTAGATATACTGGACCGTTCCGCTTTCGCCGATTATATAGCGTCGGGCATGGCCGAAATATTAAAGCTTAAAGTGAAGGAATTTCCCGAAGAGTTCCGCGACACGATGAAATTGATAGAATTCATGCAAAAGCAGAATCAAAAGCCCTGGGACAACATATACCTTTCATACGCCGGCTCCGGAAACGAAGCGCCTTACACATATTTTTTCCAGGATTTTGTAATCAAGAAAAGCGCATTCAATCAGGGCGCTTCAGACGCCTGGGCCTCCGACTCGCTGGTGGGCGGAAAGCCCGCCGAAGCCTGGGAAGCTCACTGGAACCATATGCTCCATTATCTTCTTACCGATGAAACCGCTCAATACGGCGCGGGACACGATTTTAAAGACAACGCCGCCTTCAAAGCGCACTTCAAGACGCTTCTCGCCAAATACAACGTCCTGGTAAACCTGCGCGACGTCAGGCGCGACCATATCGGCCTTACGCAAACCGCTGGAGGCGCCGAAGAATATATCGGAGACATTATAACTTTCAGTTTTGAATCGCAGTACCGCGACCAGCAAAATCACCGCACCAAACGCTCGCACGTGGTAACTTTCAACCACACCCGCAAATTCACCAATTAAAAACGAACGTTATTTTCTAATGGCGTAAATATTAAGCGCGTGGGCCTCGTAGTCTATCACGTAAAGCTCCCGACCGTCCGCCGATATATCCAGCGCGCGGGGCATTTTGCCGTCGGCAAAAGTTTCCGAAACGCTGTTTTTAGCGTTTTCGAACATGGATATGCTCGAACCGCCGAAGTTAGCGATAAAAGTATATTTTCCGTCTGCCGTTTGAACTATCGAGTGGGGCTCTATCCCCACCTCGAAACTGTCCATGAACGCGCCGGTAAGCGCGTTTATCCTGGTGACGCTTTTGCTTTTGTAGTTGGCGCAGTAAACGGTCTGACCGCCTCTATCCATGTAAAGATAGACCGGCTGCTCGCCCGCCACAGCCCTCGCCGAAGCTCCGGCGAGCGTCGAGGGCATAAGAAGAACTTCGCTGGTAGGCGAAGTAAGCTGCCTGGAAACCAATACGTCGGAATTGTTGATACCTTTTACTATCGAAGTCAGAAGAGGCCCCGCATAGTAAGATTTAATGGCAGAGCCGTTTGAAAGATTGAACTTATTGACCATGCCTTCGTGAAAATCCACTGTATAATACAGGCCGCCCGCCTCGTCCACCGCTACGTCCACCGGGCTGTTTCCCGCCGGCAGCCTTTTTTCCACTTCGTCGGTAAGCGTATTGAAAACTATTATTTCCTTCGCGGTGCGGTTCACTATATAAAGCCTGTTAGTCGAAGCGCCGCTTCCTTCGGCGAATCTGATCCGGTCGTTCTGGCCGTACAGGTCTATCGAGCGCAAAAAATAAGTGGAAAGCTCCATTATATAAAGCGAGTCGTATGCCGAAATATAAGCTTTTCCTCCGGAAATTTTTATATCGTTTCCATAATATATCCCGCTTACGCTTTTGGCGAGCTCGCCGTTTTTGTAGGTGCGGAACGCCGCTTCGTCGGAAGCGGTAAATACGGTCCCTTTATTTTTTAGATAAAGCCTGAAGTAATAAGTAGTATTTTCCGATAAATTCGCTATTTTCACGCTGGTAGTCGCCGGATCGGTTATTTCGGCTTCGAGCGTAGCGAGGGTATCCACTCCCGGCTTCGAGCTTCTATATATCCTGTAGGATGCGAAATCGGCTTCGTTGCATCTGTCCCATGCAAGCACCATCGAATCGGTCGTTTTGCGCAACGGCTCTTTAAAATTAATTTTAGTGAGCTGGTTATAAAGCACTTCGGTTGTGGCGG
>MWBZ01000182.1 GCA_002069765.1 bacterium ADurb.Bin243 | reverse complement strand
GAGCTCAGCGGCAGCACGCCGTTGCCCTCCATGGCGCGTGCTGCATTAGGGCCTCCATGCCCCGACCTCCCGCCCATCCGACAGACATGGATGTCTTAGTGCCGCCGATGCCACGGATGGCAAGGAGGCGGCCTTGGGCTCCGGCGCTTCCGCTACACCCCTTCAAAAATTATTCTGGCCCCTGCTATTAGCTTAAAATCAACTTCAACAATGGATTACAACCTGAAAGTTCTTTTTATAGGCTGGTTAACACAAAAGCCTGTTATAAAACCATAATGTTGACTAACCAGCAAGCCATTATTGCTGCGCAGACGCGCGCGTAAGCGCGCGTCTGCAAAAAACAGAAACAAAAAACAGAAATAGAAAAGAAAAATAAAAAGAAAAAAGAAAGCTGAGCATAAAAGAAATTTTAGCAATTAAGAAAAATAAAATCAGGTAAGAATTTACAGCAACATAAGAAAAGAGTTTAGCCGGATTAAAGTTTCGGCAGGAAAGCGGGCGTTTTGCAAAAATAAAGCGTCAGGCGAATCAGGGGTTGGAAGGGATTTTAAGGGAAGGGAGGGGCCTTCGGCCTCTCGCCTTCCCTTATCAAAAAAGCTAATTAATTAGCGATATTATTTCTTATTAGTAAGCGCGTTAAGGAGTTTTTCCGCCGTGATGGGCAGATCGTATATTCTAACGCCGCAGGCGTGTTCTATCGCGTTAGCCACGGCGGGCGCCGGGCAATCGACGGGGATTTCGGATACCGATTTCGCTCCGAACGGGCCTGTGGGCTCGTAGGTTTCGATAATATGGGTTTTCATTTCGGGCATATCGATAGTCGAAAGCATTTTATAATCGAGGAAATTGGGGTTCAGCATGACGCCTTTGGAGTCGAATTTCATTTCTTCGCAGAGCGCGTAGCCGAGGCCCATATGCACGCCGCCTTCGATCTGGCCTTCGGCCATTACGGGGTTTACTGCAAGTCCGCAGTCTACGGCGGCGGAGTATTTTATGAGTTTTATAACTCCGGTTTCGGTGTCTACTTCCACTTCGCAGCCCTGCGCGCTGAAGGGCGGCGGGCAGTCGTAGGTGATATGCGAACCTGTTCCGATGATCTGGTACTGATCTTCTTTGTATAGCGTGTGCAGCGCTACGTCTTTATAGCTGACGCTCTTTTTGCTTTTTTTCGAATGCACCGCGGAGTCTTCGCAATAGAGGTCTTCTATTTTTTCTCCGAGCAGGTGCGAAGCGGTTTTAAGTATTTGATCGCGGCACTGCGCGGCGGCTTTAGCGATGGCGACGCCCGAGATATATGTGGTGGAAGACGCGTACGCGCCGACGTCGAAGGGGGTCATGTCGGTATCGGAAGAGTAAATGATGATTTTGGAAGTGGGTATTTTAAGCACTTCGGCCGCTATCTGTGAAAGTATGGTATCTGAGCCGGTGCCGAGGTCGGTAGCGCCGCAAAGCAGGTTAAACGAGCCGTCGTCGTTCATTTTGATGGACGCCGCGCCCATATCAACGCCGGGGATGCCGCTTCCGTGCATAGCCAGGGCGAGTCCGACGCCGCGTTTAATATGGCTTTTTTTATTGGATTCGTCGTATTGTTTCTTTTTATTGTAGTAGTCGAGGTCTTTTAAAACTTTATCCAGGCATTGCTGCATGCCGCAGGTTCTGAGGATCTGCATGAAGCCTTCGCGGCCTTCGCCGAGCGCCTTTGTAAGCGAAAGCTCTTCGCCGACTTTGACCTGGTTTTTACGGCGCAGCTCGATGCTGTCCATTTTCATTTTTTTAGCGCATTCCTCGAAGTGCGAATCGAGCGCGAAGTAGCCCTGAGGTCCGCCGTAGCCGCGTAAAGCGCCGGCCACCGGCAGGTTGGTGTAAACTATCGTGGCCTCGAAATTAACGTTAGGCGTGTTATACAGGCAGAGGGCTTTAGAGCCGGTGTTGCACTGCACGGTAAGCGCGTGCGAGCCGTATGCGCCTGTGTTTGCGAGCAATTTCATAGAAAGCGCGACGATGGTGCCGTCTTTTTTGAATCCGCTTTTGATCGTGATGATCTGCGGATGTCTTGTGCGGGAAGAGTTGAATTCTTCTTTGCGGGTATATTCGAGCCTGACGGCTTTTTTAGTAAGGTGGGTGAGCATGGCGCAAGCGTCTTCTATCAGGATTTCCTGTTTTACGCCGAAAGAGCCGCCTGTGCGGGGTTTAATGACACGCACTTTCTGGACCGGGATGCCGAGGACGTTGGCTACGATGCGGCGCGAATGGAAAGGCACCTGGGTGGAGCAGTAGATAACGAGGCGTTCGTTTTCGTCGTAATAGGTTATGGCGATATGCGGTTCCACGGGGGCCGCCTGCACGTACTGGACGGAGTATTCGTTTTCGAAAACCAGGTCGGCTTCTTTAAAGCCTTTTTCAGGATCGCCCATAGACGCTTTAACGTGCGCCGCGATATTTTTATCTTTATCAAAAATGCCGGTGGCGTCGCGTTCGTCGTGTATTATGGTTTTATTGCCTATGGCTTCGCGCATGTCTAATATGGCCGGAAGCGTTTCGTATTCGACTTTGATAAGTTCGAGGGCGTGCGCGGCCGTTTCGGGAGTATCGGCCACTACGGCGCAGACTCTGTCGCCGACGTATCTGACTTTAGAATCGAACATCACGGTATCGTAAGGCGAAGGTTCGGGATAGTTCTGGCCGGCCGTGGTATAGGGGACGCGCGGCACGTTTTCGTGCGAAAAAACGCCGACTACGCCGGGCAGTTTGAGCGCCTTCGAAGCGTCGATCTTTTTTATGATGGCATGTGCGTGGGGCGAGTGCATTATTTTAGCGTGGTAAAGCTTGTCTACGGGTATTCTTATATCATCGACATACTGAGCGCGGCCGCGTGCTATTTTATCGCCGTCGACTTTTCTTTTATTCTTGCCGACTTCGGACAATTTTTTTCTGAGTTCTTCGTTATTTACAATAAATTCGTTTTTAACTTCGGACATTATTTCGCCCCCTTCATTTCTTTAGCTGCGGCCATTACCGCGTCTACGGGTTTTTTATAGCCGGTGCATCTGCAGAAGTTTCCGGAAAGGGCGTCTTTTACGTCTTCTAATTTAGGGTTGGGGTTTTTCATCAGAAGCGCGTGCGCCGAAAGGAGCATGCCGGGAGTGCAGTAACCGCACTGGATGGCGCCCATTTCGATGAACTTTTCCTGGAGGATGGAGAGTTTTCCGTCTTTTTCGAGGCCCTCGCAGGTGATAAGCTCTGCGTCTTCGCATTTTACGGCGGGGTAAATGCATGAATTGACGGTCAGTCCGTTCACTATAACTGTGCAGGCGCCGCATTCGCCGGTTTCGCAGCCGTGCTTGACGGATTTATAGCCGTTCGCTCTTAGTACGTCCATCAAAGTGTCGCGAACGTCGATATCGAATACTTTATTTTCGGAGTTTATTTTCAGGTTGAGTTTCATTATATTTTACCTCCCGCTTTGATATAAGCTTCTTCGATGAGTCTGGCCGCAATTACTCTGGCGACCGTGCCGCGGTATTTTGCCGACGCGCGAACGTCGGTTTTGGGATCGATAGATTTCGCGATATTTTCGCATGAAGCGGCGATAATTTCTTTGGTGAGCTTTTTGCCGAGCAGGTTATTTTCTATTTCAAGGCAGCGGATGGTGTTTTGCGCTACCGAGCCCAGCGAGAGGCGGGCGTTTTTAACTTCGCCGGAGGCGTCTATGGTTATAGAAGCCGCGCCGTTGACGATGGCGATATCCATTTCGGTGCGCCCGATTTTTTCGAAAGCGTAACCGGTTTTTACATTTTCGGCCGGAAGAGGGATTTCGATTTCGGTAATGATTTCATAAGGCGCCATAACGGTTTTTCTTTTTGATATGTAAAATCCGTTTATAGGGAACTCTTTATTTTCTTTTCCGCAAACGTGAATTTTAGCGTCGAGCGCCATAAGCACGGGGGCGATATCGGAAGAAGGCATCGCGGCGCCGAGATTTCCGCCTATGGTGGCGGCGTTTCTAATTTGAACCGAAACGAATTTGCCGGCCGCTTTTGAAAGTATCGAGCATGCGAAGTCTTTGAACAAAGGAGCGTTCTGGAGCTCGGATATAGTCGTCGTAGCGCCGATTTTTATATATTTTTTATCTTTTTTTACGTAAGAAAGGCCGGCTCTGGTAATATCGACGAGGTTGTTCACTTCTCTGCCTTTGAGTCCTGAAACCAGAAGTTCGGTTCCGCCGGCTATGATTTCGGCGAGCGGCTCCTGCATTAACAATCTGACCGCGTCCTGCGGGCCTTTAGGCCAGTAATATTTTTTTAAATCTCTGATATACTGCACAAATTACCTCCATACCGTTTTTTTATCGATATATTATAACACAATTTCAAGAATTAAATCAATGTCTTTATATATATTGAGCTAAAAAATTGCCATAAAAACTAACGGGCGGAAAATAAAATTTCCGCCCGTCAGGTATTCTTTAATTGCCGGTTTTATAGTTTAATCCCAGAATAAAAGCTCAGAGTAAGTGGGCAGGGTCCAGCATTCCGTGTCGGTGACCGTTTCAAGGAAATCGGCGGTAGCCCTGGCGCTCTGCATTGCGGGCAAAGCCTTTTTGACTATGATATCCGCTTTTTTTATAAGGTCTTCTTCGGAGGCGAGTTCGCTTTTTACTTCGCGGAGATGTTCGATTGCGATTTGAAGTTTTGAAACCGCTCCGGCGTATTCTTTGAAAAATTTAACCTGCGGCCTTATATCCAGATCTTCTAAAGATGAAAATTTATCGGTTCCCGCTGCGGGCGAAATGTCGTTCAGCGCTTCGCGGAGTTCAAGAGCGGATTCTACGGAAGCGGCGATTTCTTTCTGGTATACGTAAGCGGAAGGCAAAACCTGGCGCGAGAGCATTTTCAACATGGTAGCAAGCTCTATTTCGATGGTTTTATTGTATTGCTCAAAGCATATGTGGTAGCGGGATTCGATTTCTTCTTCATTGAGGATGCCGAGATTTATAAGGCAGGAATTCTGTTTTTTATCTATCCAGAATTTTAAAGCTTCGGGGGTGTTTTTGGCGATTGGAAGCGATCTTGATTTAGCTTCTTTAAGCCACTGTTCGGAGTAGTTATTGCCTTCGAAGCGGACTTTCCTGGTTTTTTCAATGGCTTTTTTAACGGTTTCGATAACAGCGCTTTCGAAGTTTTTAGTTTTTTTAGTGAGTATTTCGATCTGGTCGGCGAGTTCGTGCAGCGCTTCGGCCGCGGCTGCGTTTAGAACGGCTACCGGAATGGAGATGGACGAAGAAGAGCCCACCGCGCGGAATTCGAATTTATTTCCAGTGAAAGCGAACGGCGATGTCCGGTTTCGGTCGGTCTGGTCTTTGGACACTTTAGGAAGTTTCGATATGCCCATATCGAGAAAGGACTTTTCGCGTGTGTCCTTGACTTTGCCGCTTTCGATCTGATCGAGTATCTGCGAAAGCATTTCGCCGAGGAACACCGACATGATAGCGGGCGGGGCTTCGCTGGCGCCGAGGCGGTGATCGTTTCCGGCCGAGG
>MWBZ01000181.1 GCA_002069765.1 bacterium ADurb.Bin243 | reverse complement strand
TTTCTGCCTGGAAGACGTAATAAAGATACACCCGCTTTCCTGCGAAGGGTTGGGAGCTGATTTTGACGGCGACACGAGCGCGCTTTATTATCTTTGCGGCGAAGAGCTTCAGCAGGAGGCGAAAGAAAAACTCTCGATCGCCAACAATCTCATAAAATCGACCGCGGCCGGCTACGTTCTTCTGCACTACGAACAGGATTTCAACTTCGGCGAATATGTGATGTTCAAGGCTAAAGATAAGGACGGCAGAGATAAAAAAACCGCGGATTATATTAAAACCCTTATGGAAAGCCTGCCGGCTAAAATTCAAAAACATTTCGAAACCGCCGGCGATTTTGAAAGGATAAGCGATTTTGTTTGCGAACTGTTAAAATATGCCGTCAAAATTTACTTTGACAACAATGATGAAAATTCTTTTAATGCCGCTTTAGCTGTAGTAGATAGAATTAAATCCGAAACGCTCGGCGCGGCGACTAAATTCGGCGCCTCATTCGGAATACACGACATCTGTGAAATGCGCGGAAATTACGGCTCTGAAAAGGAATTTAACAAGCACCTCGAAACCATAAACGAATCTAACGGCCTTAAGCATTTCGTCGAATCGAAATCTAAAGGAAATTACGACATTATCAGACAGTTATGCAACGGGCGCGGACGGATGCAAACACTTCGCAGCGACGATCACCCGCCTACTGTCGCAACCATCGGTTCGAGCCTGCTCGACGGCCATAATTTTTATGAATACCTTACTTCCATACACGGATCGCGTTGCGGGCTGGGCATGAAAAAACTTCTCACCCCGATCTGCGGATATTTCACCAGAATGCTCGTCGAAACGCTCTATGACGTCAGTATAGTTGAAAAAGACTGTAAAACCAGAAATTGCCTGGGATACGACATCGACATTATAAAAGCCAATTTTACCGATAAAAATAATAAAGTGAACTATGACGATCTCAACAAGGCGCTGAAACATATATTGCTCTATCGTTACGATTCTTCAGGCAAATTGATCACGGACGAAGTTTTTAACGAAAAAATTAAATTCGGCGAAGACTGCAAAAATAAAGCCGGTAATCTGATAATGGTCAGAAGCCCGCTTTTCTGCGATTCCAAAAACGGGATCTGCTCGAAATGTCACGGTCACGACCTGACCAGAAACACGGAAACGCCGGTCGGATATAACGCCGGAATAAACGCAGCACAGACCATAGGCGAGCGTGGCACTCAGCTCGCCATGAAAATGTTCCACGGCGGAGGAATTTATAAATCCGAATTTGTGAACGCGGTCGAAAAGCTGAAAACAGATATCAAAGATATCAAAAACATGAATATAAAAGACGCTTACTTCAGTCTGTTCAAAAAAATAATCCGCGATCACATTCTTAATAACAAAGTCAGCGCTATTAATTTCGAACTTCTTCTATACGCGCTCGCCGAAGCCGAAGCGGGCGAAAAGATTATCAAATATGATCACTCCGACGCCGGATTCAGAAAGGGTAGGGATTTCCTTTCGAGAATATCCTATGGAAAGCTCGCCGGCGAAATAGGCGACGAGGCATGGAAAATAGCCGTCAGCGGACTTAAGCCTATAAACTACAGAAGCTCGTCCAGAAAAACGCGCGTATTATTTTCAAAATCAATTTAGAGGGTGAAAAATATGGCTAAACAAAAAACAGGTATAATTATAACAATTGGCTCACCAAGCTTGAAACCAACAGTTATCATCGATGACCTTATAAATCCTTCGCCGTTCGAATTTGAGGAAAATGACGTCGACAATAAAAAAATCGAGATCGACGATCCCGGCGCGATCGATGTCATCGACGATGACGACGATGAGCAGGACCACAATGAAACAGACCCTGACGGCATTTCAGAAGGACATTCTTTACAATCGCCGGAAAAAAAGTATTTAGCGGGTTCAATAAGATATGACGGCAAAAAGATCAGTTACAGCATTTTTCCAAATTATTTCAAGTATAAGCAAAATACGGACAATATCAAATTGTTCTTTGAGAGTTTTGATAGTTTTTTCGGTAATTTTATTAAAGCGCCGGCTGATAAAATCTTTTTATATCTCAAACCGTTAACGCAGTTGGAAATGGCCGAAAAAATTCATGAAAATCTGCCCGAACCCGAAAACAGTGATAAAGAAAAACCGAAAATTGGGAGCTTTTCAAGCTGGCTGAGCGTTTTCGCATCAAAATATTACATAAAAATTAATAATTTCGATTTTGATATTTGTGATCTATTCGACCAGAAAGTCGATACGCTCAATATTTCAGAATTCGCCATAACCGTTTTGATAAGCCGTGGCAATATCTGGCCGTTGATCGAATTGGCCGATACCGACGTCGAAAGATCAAACTTGATCGAAAAATATTTAGATGATATACTTTCAAAGCAAATAGGTAAAAAACTTTTCAAAAAAAATATATCGCAGGCCGGAAAAACTAAAACTCTTATCAACGCTTATGATAAGGCTTTTGAAAATCGTGATTTGATACTTTTAAAATATTTTTAAGGCGGCAAATTATGAACGAAAGATCACTTGTTATAATAACCAATAAAAATTTTTCTAAGACTAATGACAGTTCACTTGAATTAAAAGATTTTCTTGAAAAACTTAATGATAAAAAACAAATTCTGGATAAAAACGATGATTCTATAAGGCAGAAACTTTCCAGAAAGATAAAAGTTATAAATTTTAAAAATATCGATGAGTTCGAAAAAAATGCCTGTTCTATCATCAATGAAACCGGACTTATACTTTATGACATAAGCGTCGATATTTCTCCGGGCAAAAGAGGGATCCTCGAAAATCTAAACGATACAATTAAAAATTGCCTGTCTGATGAATCGTTGATCAAATATCCGCCGGTGGGATTCATAGCGGATAAATTCCGAATTAAAATTCTCGAAGAACAGGTCATATCGCCTGACTATCCTAAGTTTATAGGAATATTTTCTTACGGCGGGTTGTATGATCATTCTTTCATAAGTTTGATAGATAATTTCTTAAACCTATCTATTGACGATTTAAAAACCTCGAAAATAGGTGAAACCTGTAAAACTGAAATCGATACAGCCGAAGAGCTTACAACTTTTTTTAATAAACGCAAGTTTTCATCTCTTTTCATAGGCAAAAACAGGGAAGAGCTCTTGAGATTAAGGACCGAACTTATAAACAAGAAAGACAGTCTTATCAGCTGGAGAAACAGCCCTCTGGTAGAAGAAATTAAAAATAACAGCGATTTTTTAAAAGATTTTTATAAAAACTTGACTCCGGGAAAAGATTTTAATGATGATGAAATTTCGATCTTCAAAAAAAATGACGATGAAAAATGGAGCGGATTTTCAATTCTGATACTCGGCGATACCGGTACCGGAAAAACTCTCGTAAGCGAATGGATCAGCTCGTTCATCGGAATGCTTGTATCTGAAAATAATAACATTGCCGTCAATCAGTTTAACTGCGCCAATCTGACCGAAGAACTTTTCGACTCGGGTTTTTTTGGAATTCTTAAGGGGCAGGCCACGAGCGTTGAATCCCGTTATGGAAAAATATTGGAATCGATCGGAAAAGTAATGTTCCTCGACGAGGTTGCCGAGCTTCTTCCTCAATGCCAGAGCAAACTGCTTATTTACCTTCAGGAATTTAAAATGCGGCCCGAAGGATATGACAAAGGCGACTTTTACGTTCCGAATTTTCTGGTGGCGGCCACAAATCAAGACATACAACCGAAAAGTGAAAAAGATTCAGGCCGGCCCGAAGAAGGCGCCGATGAAATAAAAAAAGAAAAAAAATTCAGGGAAGACCTCTATCACAGATTTAAATTCGTTATCAAACTGCTGCCTCTCAAAGAACGCAGGGAAGACCTCGAAATACTTATCGATTATGTGCTTCAGGACCCGAACATCAACAAATTAAAACATGAAAACAAAGACGCCCATGTTGAATATTTGATAACTCATATTGAAACAAAGGCCGTTGAATGTCTGAAACAATATGATTATCCGGGCAACTTCAGGGAACTCGAAAAAATTTTAAGGGACGCCGCCAATAAGGCTATATTCTATAATTCGAATGTAATTTTATTCGATCATCTTCCTGAATACATCAAAAGCTATTGTAACGCTGATTAAAATTCATCAGCGTTAATATTTTTCCCCACAAGTTTCCTGTAAACCGCCGAATTCCTGTGAATGGCTTTCGGCGGTATTATTTTGACCGTTTTAGAGCCGCGCGAGAAGTAAAAAACGTTTATGGCGAACCTTCCGAAATCAAGGCGGCGGGCGTTCGGTTTCGCTCCGCCGGAGGCGGCTTTTCTTTTCGTTTTTTCAAAAACGATCGGGCAGACCATGAAATCGCGGTCCTCCTCGGCCAATATTTTTTTGACCTGATCGAGGTCGGCGAGGCTCGTGCCTTCGAAACCGGCCGGGTGCTTGTGCCATTCGCCAAGATAATCCAGGCCGAGGCGCTTTTTGCCGTCGATCAGCAGGCCGTTATAGTGGTCGATATCGGGCGCGAACGCTATCGGAGTTTTAAACGCACGCGGGCCCGGACCGGATGTAGCGTAAACGATTATCAGCACGCGCGAATCGAAGTCGAAGCGCCTGCCGAGCAATATGCCGCCCGTTTCGGTGCGCGGGCTTTTTTCGCTTTCTTTTTTTATGGTGTTTATAGTTTCGGGACTGAAATATATTTCAATTTTTTTGCGTTTTTTTACGCATTTAATCATCAGCGGCTCCTTTCATTTTTTCAATTTTATCACATATTCTTTTTTCGCAGTTCAGCAAAAAGCTATCTGAGATATATTGGCAAAATCGACATTTACGGTCTCGAAACCGCGAGGCTTAAAAACGAGCGCCGGCGAAACCACTAACGCGTCGAACGCAGGCGGCCCGCCTGAAGAATAATTAACGCGCGCGAGCATCTCGCCGGAAACGGTCACCCCTTTTATTATTATATGGCTGACGCCCGCCAGATCCAGAGCGCTTTCCGCCCTGCAGAACGTATTATAGTAATCGACCGCGCCGCCTTTTATATAAATCCGGCGGCAGAATACCGGACCGGCAATATCGCCCCTCAATATTGAAGCGGGCGCTCCTCCTGCGCCGTTCACGCTCACAACGCACATTCCCCTGACCACGGCTATAGAACGCCTGTATTCATCGATATGCTCAGCCTGAGCGCCTTTCAATTCGCTGAAATAAAGATAGCTTTCCAGATTTTTAAGAATAATATATTCGCCTTTTCTGCCGGTGATCATCGAATCGTCGAAATTATCGCAGGTAAAAAGCACGCGGCTTTCAACGGCGCATTCAACCACGGCCGCCGGAACGCCGGTCATCGCGCTTAAATATTCAACGAGCGCGCGGCGGCATCTAACGGCCTGGCTGAAACCGTTTGAAAGACTTTTTTCACGGCGGCCTCCGTTCTGCCGGAGAATCCATGAACCGTCGGCGGCGACGCTTAAAGCGCCGGAAAGGTGCTTTACTTCAAAAACATAAATCCGGCGGCTTCCGGCGCATATAAGATCGCACTCTACTCCG
>MWBZ01000180.1 GCA_002069765.1 bacterium ADurb.Bin243 | reverse complement strand
CATGAAATTCCGTTTCGTGGACGCGATAAGCCGCATCAAAAAAAATGAATATATGAAAGGGCTTAAAACGGTTTCATTCGAAGAAGGTTTTATTAAAAGGCCGTATAGCAGAAACGGTTTCCTGCCGCGGACTCTTTTGATGGAAACGCTTGCCCAGCTTGCTTCGTGGCTTATCGTTTATTCCACTGATTTCGAGTCGAAGCCTCTGATGGCGTGCGTGGATAAAATGGAGATTTTCGCCGACGCCCGCACAGGGGATTTAATCGAAATCGATTGCGGGCTTATTAATTTAACCGGCGACGGCGCGCACTTCAATGTTCGAGGCTCGGTGGGCGGCCGTGAAATAATCAAAGCGGATTCATGCGTAGCAGGTCTCGTCAGGCTTGAAACGCTTGAAAATGTAAACGACGCGAGGGCTATGTTCGCCAGGCTTTCCGCAAAGGCGGTGTATCTGTGATGTTATCTGACGATAAAAACTCGGGGCAGGCCGGATTCGAGTTAAAAAAAGGATGCGGCGGCGGCAAAGATTATTGCCTTTCAATGACCCGAAGCGTATGTCATATTTGTGAAAATTTTGTTAACGCCAAAATCGTTTCCGACGGCAAAAGCGTTTTTCTAAGGAAGCTCTGTCCGTCTCATCATTGCGAAGATGTTATGATAGCGGCCGACCTTAAGTGGTATTTAAGCGCCGTTAATTCGCGCCAATTAAGCGGCACAGTGCGCGGCTCCGTCCGCGCTATAGATAAAGGCTGCCCTCACGACTGCGGAATATGCGCATGGCATGAAAATTCATGCGTCATTCCGGTATTTTCAGTTACCAATTCATGCGATATGAACTGTCCTATATGTTTTACTTACAACAGGTCCGATAAGATGTATTTTATGTCACGCGCCGAAATGAAGGGCACTATAGACGGGCTGATAGAAAAGTTCAAAAAGCTCGATCTGGTGAATATAACCGGCGGCGAGCCGATGTCGCATCCCGATATCTTCGCAATAATAGAGGAAGCGAAGCGGCCTGAAATCGGAAGGATAACTATAAATTCCAACGGTTCGAGAATAGCGCGCGACGAAGAATTCGCCGCCGGCCTGGCGCGTCATGGCGTTTACGTAATACTTTCTTTCGACACTTTCGATCCGGAAACAAGCAAAAAGATCCACGGCGCGGATATAGTGGAATTAAAATTAAAAGCGCTCGCCAACCTTGAAAAATATAACATTCCGACCACCATACTAAACGTCGCTATAAAAGGCGTAAACGACCGCGAGATAGGTGAATTCGTCAAATTAGCCATGACCAAGGATTTTATCAGAAGCCTCACCATACAGAATATGACTTATACCGGCTTCGGCGGAAGGTCTTTCGAGCCCGGCGGCCATATCACCATAGACGAAGTCATAGGCGAAATAGCGAAGTCCGGAATAGGAATCGGGTTTGAAGATTTCAGGCCGCATCCCCGTTCGCATCCTCTCTGCTATAGCACCTGTTATGTTATACGCGACGCAGAGGGGGGGAGCGGCCTTTTCTCTATGGCCGCGCTCGCCACGGGCGACGAATACGCTAAACTTCTTTCCGCGGGGTATTTACTCAGGCCCGACGACGAACTTTATGAAACCGTCAAGGCTATAATCGAACGCAACTGGTTGGAGCGAAAAAACGAAAACGCTTCTAAAGTTTTGAAAAATTTGATCAGGAAGATTTTTCCGCCGGGCGCCGCCATGGATGCTTTCCAGCGGCAGAAGATCGCCGAAAAGTACATAAAATCCATATATATCCATTCGCATATGGACGCGTATAATTACGACGCGGCCAGGATAGTCAGGTGCGGCGATCTGGTTCCTCAGACCGACGGCCGCTATATTCCGGCGTGTTCATATAATATGTTTTACAGAAAGTACGACGAACGGTTCTGGAGCGAAGAACCGGAGGCGGTAAAATGAACGCTGAAAGGCAATATTACACTTCGACAACCGGCATGTGCAGCGTCTGCGCGAAACTGTCGCCGGCAAAAATTTATTTTGAGAGCGGCCGCGCGTATATTCAAAAATACTGCCGCGAACATGGAATCACGACCGCGCTCTTATTTTCCGATGCATCGGCATATCGCGGCCTGAACTCATTTCTGGCCGCCGGAAAAAAGCCGCTGGCCAGGAATAAAAAAGTATCGGCCGGCTGTCCGCAAGACTGCGGCCTGTGCCCGTCTCATTCGCAGCACACATGCCTTCCTATCGTAGAAATAAACAACGCATGCGATTTGAACTGCCCGATATGCATAGCCGATAACTCCGGCGGAAAAAGCCTTACCACGGAAGAATTCAGCGGCATCGTCGAGAACCTTATAGCTTGCGAGGGCCGTCTGGACGTTATCAACATAAGCGGCGGCGAGCCGCTGGTGCATCCTGAAATAAAAAAAATCTTAGAGCTAGCCATTCGTGACGAGATAGCTACGGTGACCGTGAGCACTAACGGCCTCGAGCTTTTGCGCGATCCATCGATGCTCGATTTTCTTGTAGAACGGGAAGTGTTCATAGCGCTTCAATTCGACGGATTCGACGATTCGGCTTACGTAAAAATGAGGGGCATACCGCTTTTAGAGAAAAAGGCCGCCCTGCTTGAAAATCTGAAAGCCGCCGGCGCGAAAGCCTCTCTGGTTATGACCGCGGCGCTAGGCGTCAACGAAGCGCAGATACCGTCGGTCGTAAAATATTTTCTTGAAAACGATTTTATAAGAAGCCTTATGGTTCAGCCTTTAAGCGTGCACCGCGGCGGCGGCGAATACGCCGGGTTCGATCCGATGGACAGGCTGACTATCCCGGACGCGATCAAGCTCATAGCGGCTGGTTCCGGCGGGGTCCTGCTTGAAAGCGATATTCTTCCGCTGCCATGCTCCCATCCGGCGTGCTTTCATCTGGCTTACCTTTTCGATCTTGGCGAAGGGCAGTATTCGCCGATAAACCGCCTGCTGGCCGTCGGCGATTATTTAAGCGTAATACGCGACAGGGCTTTTTTCGGCCTCGACGAAGAATCCATGGAAGTAATAAATAAGCTTATATTCGATCTATGGTCTTCGGCCGGCAGCGTGCCGGTGACTCAAAAAATACTTTCGAGCGCCAAAAAACTTATGCGCGAGATATCCAGGAATTATACGCCCAAAAAAGCGATGGCGCTCGGCGGCGAAAAAATCAAATCCATTTTCATTCATCATTTCATGGACAGGTATAATTTCGATCTGAGCCGCGCGAATAAGTGCTGCCAGCAATATCCGTTAAGCGACGGCACGCTGCGGCCGTGCTGCACTTTCAACATTTTCAGCCGCGAACGCCTGTAAGGAGCTTGATTATGTTCTGGACTTCAAAAAGGGTCTATATGGATAATACGGCGACCACCCGTACGAGAAAAGAAGTAATCGGCGAAATAAAAAAATATTTCGATTCCGAGTACGCAAACCCGTCATCCATACATGAAAGCGGCCTTATAGCGAGAGGCAGCGTCGAAATGGCCCGCGAAAGGATAGCCGGGGTTCTCAACTGCGATTCCGCTGAAATCGTTTTTACCGCCTCCGGCAGCGAAAGCAACAATATGGCGATAATCGGCGCAGCGCGGGCCAACCGGGAACGCGGCAGGCATGTGATCACCTCGAAGATCGAGCACAGCTCGGTTATTAAAGCGTTCGACGCGCTCGAGCGCGAAGGTTTCGAAGTGACGCGCGTCGGCGTGGACGCTTGCGGCCGCGTCGACATTAAAGAGCTGGAAAGCGCCATAAGGCCCGACACCATACTGGTTTCTATTCATTATGTAAATAACGAGATCGGCACCGTACAGGACATCGAAAAAATAATATCGCTGGTAAAATCAAAAGGCGCGCTTTTTCATGCTGACGCGGTGCAGGCGCTGCCTTATTTTAAAATAGACCTGCAGGCTCTTAATGCCGACTTTATGTCTTTTTCGGGCCATAAGTTATACGCGCCGAAGGGCGTGGGAATGCTTTTTATAAGAAACGGCTCCGCCATCGAACCTATAATTCACGGCGGCGGCCAGGAGATGGGGCTTCGCAGCGGGACTGAAAACGTGGCTTATATAGTAGGATTATCGAGGGCGGTCGTATTGAACAACCGTGAAAAAGACGAATATTGCGCCAAACTTCTTGTGATGCGTTCGCGGCTGATAGACGGCGTTTTAAAGCGTATAGAAGAATGCGCGCTCACCGGTGACGATAAGCGCCGCGCGCCCAACCACGCGAGTTTCGTAATAAAAGGCGTCAGCGGGCGCATGCTGGTGAAGCGTCTGTCTCAGAGAGGATTCGACGTGTCCAGCGGCTCCGCGTGCTCGTCGCCTAAAAACACGCCGTCGCATGTCCTGGAGGCATGCGGGGTGGATAAAGATTATTTATACGGCAACCTCAGAGTGACGCTGGGCAGGTATAATGAAGCCGGCGACATCGGCCGTTTTATTGACGCGCTCGCAGAAACGGTTCGTTCGATGCGTGAAAATAAAGTCGATTATGAAAACGAAACTATATTCATGTCCCAGAAAGAGTTTCGTGAAAAACTCGCTGCCGGTGAAAATATGCAGATACTCGACGTCAGGCATATAAAATATCCGCGCGTCTCAATTCCAGGGTCGATCTATATCCCCGTGTGGATGCTCGATTACAGGATTAAAACTCTCAGGCGCGACGTTATGACGGTCGTCGTATGCTTTCAGGGCGATATCGTTTCGCCGCAGGTGCATCAGACGCTTATAAAAAAAGGTTTTTCAAAAGTAAAGGTGCTAAAGGGAGGAATATTCAGCTATGCCGGATTCGACAGATAAATATTATGCTTTAATGATATTTGCGGTCCTCGGTTGCGTAAAAGGCTCCGTAGAAGCGTTTGCCGCAAGATCTCGGGGAAAAGGCGGCGCCGAATCTTCAAAAATAGTTTCAAAACTATTTATACTGTCAGGCATTTTAACTCCGGTTTTTATACCTGCGGAAATTATTTTTTTCAAAAGGCCGTTGTGCTGGCATTTTTCGTTATTTTTCAGCGCGGCCTTCCTCGCGCTGATGTATCTGAGAATTCTTGCCATAAGAGCTTTAGGTCCTTTTTACAGCGTCAACGTAAGGATCGCCGACGGGCACATGCTTGTTAAAACGGGCGTCTATAAATACTTTCGCCATCCGCTTTATCTCATAGGCATAATGGAATCTTTCGTTTATCCTCTCGCGCCCGGCGCTTACATAACGGCAGCGATTTCGGCTGCGGCGAGCGTTCCGCTCATAATTTTCAGACGGGCTGAAGAGGAAAAGGCTCTGCTCGAAAAATTCGGCGCCGAATATGAAATTTATAAAAAGGCGACGTGGTTTTAGAACGCTGTGAAAGCCAGTTAACGCTTTTTGGCTCAGGCAATCAGGATTAAAATAAATCAGTTTAATAAATTGATTTTTTAGCGCATTTGTAATATAATTATAATATGCTCGATTTAAGGACTTTATCTACGCTAACATTCATAGAAACTTTTTGTTTCGGCTTGATCTTGATCTTTTTTTCACTGCGTCGAGGCAAATATCCTGGCGCTTTGAATATCGGCTACGGCATTTTCATTATAGCGATATGCTTTCTCATGCTTTCCACGCAGAAAATTTTTCATCCGTTAATATCGGTAGTGGCCGCTAATTTCGCCGGCATCGTAGGAACGTGCTTCTTAAGCGCCGGTTTCCGGCAGTTTTTAAATTTAAAAACAAGCCTGAAAACTAAT
>MWBZ01000179.1 GCA_002069765.1 bacterium ADurb.Bin243 | reverse complement strand
AGAAAACGAATTATTTTTCTTCAACTCATCGCTGAACATTATAACTTTTGCATATTCCCCGGCCGAACCGTTCAAAATTACAACCGGTTTAGCTTCGTTTATAAAATTTATCGAACTGATAATAGTGTCGTCCGGAAGCTGCGCGCTTATGGATGCCAGCGCTTTGTCGAGGGAATTTTTTTTGAATTCTATAACTTCTCTGGCTATCTTTTTTTTATTAAAAGCCGCGTAGCGCTCGTCGATTTTATTTCTTTCATCCGCCGCCGAAGGCGAGTTCAATTCATTAAATTTAGCTTCGAACGTCGTTTTTTGTGAATTATATGAATAAATCGACATCATATCGTAAACGCTTATCGAAGTAAATACTATTATATAAAAGACCAGCGCGGCGGCGGCGATATTTACGAATTTATAATTTGAAATGCTCTGCAGGCCGGGTGCGTTGGTCGCTATGAAATCGTTGAATTTAGCTTCATTGTCGGTTTTCTGTTTCGCGGGCGCCTGCCTGGCGTTAGAGATATTAATTTTATACTCCGGCGCGTAGTATTCGCAAAAAGCTGCGCAGAGGCTTAAAAAAGAAAGATTGTACTGCTCGCAGACGCTTAAATTGCACTCGCCGTTATCGATCGCTTTCCAAGAATCCGCCTTCGCTACGGCGGCGTCGAACGCATCGTCGAAAAAAGAAGCGATTCCGGGAATTTCAGAATTGCCGCCCGCTATGACTATCTGTTTCATAACCTGGGAGCTGAGCGTCGAATCGCGGAAATGCGCGAAATAATAACCGGTGCTGAGCCTCAAGCGCTGGAACAATTTTTTAAACGAAAGATTGAGCACTTTATGAAGGTTCGCGTTCGGCGAAGAATCGCTCAGCGCGTCAACGGCGTCCTGCGACATAAGGCCTATTTTGAATTTTTTGCTCTCGGCGGCCTCTACTGAAAGTGTTTCGTCCGAATGCATCGTTTTTACGACCGTAGTAAGCGCGCTGCCGCCCATATTTATTTCTTTGGAAAATCTCAGACCGTTGGAACTTATAAAATTAACGCTCATCTGGGAATTGCCGAAATCCAGAAACATTATGACCTCGTTTTCGCCTATGCCGGAAAGCATGCCGGATTTTTTTGAAAACGAGAAAAGGCCGAGGGCGGCAGGAATAAAACCGACGCATTTTAGCCCCGCATGTTCAGCTATGGCGCAATATCTGGAAATAATCTTATTATCGATCGCGGTTACTATCGTTTCTACTTTTTTCTGATTTATGCCTTCTTCAGATTTAACCTCGAACTCGCGGCACGTTTTAAAATCTATCTTATAGTCTTCCAGCGGCTGACTGAGCTCTTTTTTAATCTCCGAACGGATAGTTTTTTCGAGAAGGTCGTCGCTCATTTTCGGGAGAGTCATCACCCTTATCTGGCACTGCGGACCGTTAAGGACGAAAAATGCCGAAGAGGCGCCGATCTGGTTTTCCATAATCATTTCTTTTACTATCTGAGCGCTCGCCTGTTCGCTAAGAGTGTCATGGCTTATTATCTGGCGGAAAGCCACTTTCGACAGGCGCACGCCGTTTTCGGAGAAGGAGCCTTCGCCGATTTTAACGGCCGCGCTGCCGAAATCTATTCCCAGTATGTTTTCTTTTATTATGTTTAAAGCTTCTGCCATATGTTATTCCATTACACTCGCTTTTATTTTTTCAGGCGCCTTTTCACGGCTAAATTCCTTAACCGGTCGCAAAACAGCGTTTTCCGCCGGCGGTTATTTCACGTTTATGGTCACCGACGAAGCCACCGTATTTTCAGCGTCTTTAACCAGCAGCTCTACTTCGCCTGTGGCGATACCCTGTATCACGGCGGTATCTTTAGTCTGGCTGGCGATTTTAGCTACAGCCTCATTGGCCGGCACCAGCGACCACACAAGCGCCGTGGTGGTTGAAACTGCACCCTTGGAGTCTATATAGTTAGCGTTATACTGCCTGGCCGTTCCAACCGCGATAGGTTCCGTGGAAACCGTTTTAAATTTGATATAAGGCTTATTATCGCCGCCGGAGGTTGTGCTCACTCCAAAAAACACCGGCAGCGTAATATTACCGCCGGCAAGTATTATTTCTATGCTGCCTACGGCTTCGCCGCGAACTACGCCGTAATATGATTTATCGGAGCGGTAAACGGTAAGCACTTTGGCTATTTTTTCATCCGTAGAAGAAATGGATATGGCGCCGTCTTCGACGCTTGTGTTGTTCTGGTTAAACGCACGGCCTTCGATTATAACATGCTCGCCTACCCTCACGCCTGCGATGGTATTTACCTCTCCGCCCGAACGGTAGGCTTTGATTTTGCTTATATAGTGCGACTCCTCCTGTATGCCGAGCTGCAGCTTGTCATTGGAGCAGCCGTTATTGAACCAGAACGCCAGAGATAAAACCGCGATAGCGAAAGTAAAAATTTTAATCTTTTTCATTATTTCAATACCTGCCGATGTATTATTATTTTGTGCCGTTCACGCCGCGATAAGGCGCGCATCAATTATAATTTTTTTCTAAGTGAGATTATACTGACTCTTCTGGTTATTAATCGGAAAAAAATTTAAAATAATAATAGGTTAACATTAAAATTGATAATAAAACAGCCTCCGATTCAAAAATCGAAGGCTGTTTTATTATTTTTATCCAAACCCATTGATATTATTTTAATTTAAGACCCGCTTTTTATTAATGTCATTATTAAGCCTGCCTTTATTTATAAGGTCAAGAGCGTTTGATTTTTAGAGTAAGCTTACAGAATTTTGCCGCTAATATAAACGAATATATCATCTTTTGCGTTTACAGAATTACCAGTAATCGTATCTTCACCCGGCGAATGAAGATAAAACCCTGGCACAGCACCAAGTTCATTAAAAGTATCGGCATCTTTTGAGTTAATGACAGACACGATCGCATCGCTTATGTCTTTGCCGTTGAATGCGAAAGAATTAGAATCAACTATGCCGAGAGACACTTTAGCACCCCAGGCGTCAACTGAAATTTCATTCGTGGTGCCGTCCATGTAAGGGCCTTTCCAGTGTTTAACCTGCACAGCCGTATACGATGCAGCTGCTAAAGTTTTTGTGTTATAGCATGGCTTAGTCGCTACGATGGGCACTATGAGATCGCCTATGTTGCCTGGCCATACGCTGGTATCGGCGTTAAAGTTTTTTATGGCTTTGGCGAGCGAAGACATAGAAGTTCGCGTGGCGTTGATTTTACCGGTGGAAAGGACCTGGCTGACTTTGGGCAGGGCCACCGCTATTAAAAGTCCGAGAATAACAAGTACAATCATAATTTCTACCAAGGTAAAACCATTTTGGCTCCTTTTGATTTTTTTTTGCAATTTAATTTCCTCCAATATTTTTATTATTAATTTGTTTTTATAAAAATCCAAACAGCATAATGCTTTTACGCTCCATATTAAGACGCAAACACGTAATTTTAAACCAAAAAACTTTTTTTTTCAATATATATTTTTTTATTTTTGCATAATTATTATCAACAATCGTTCTCAAGGCTGCATACAAGTTTATCATGGCTATAACAGGAATTTTTTCAAAAATCACTAAAAACAAAGCGGGGACGCCTTCCGACGTCCCCGTTTTATTCTTAGCCTTATTTTACTGTTTTTTTTGCCGGTCCCTTATGAAATTGGAGACCGAGCGGTCATAAGTGCGTTCTCCCGCTAAGGCATGAATATATAATCGTTTTCATTGTATTCAAAACGTTTCGCCGTTGAATTTCGCGAAAACGCCTTTTCCGGGCGACTAACAACAGTTAATAACGGCTATATACATATTGCACAGCTTTTGAAAGTTAAAATTAATTAACGGTTATGGTTAGATCGGCGGTTTTCGATACTCCGCCGGACGTATATGTAAATCTGAGCACATGCGTTCCCTTAACTGAGGGCGCGTAAATATATCCGTAAAAGTCGTTCGTCGAAAACGAGCCGCTGCCGGATATCTTAGTCCAGGCTCTCGTCAGCGAGGTGCTGGTCTCCATCGTCGTTCCATTGCTATAATTAACGAGCAGGTCGATGTAATCGAGCCTTATGCCGCTTCCGACGCTAGTGGAGGCAGAAGACGGCCGAAGCGCGATGCCGCTTACCGTAGATGCGCCCGAAGCGACGGCGATCGCGCTGGACGCGACGTCCGAATTCGTCATGCCGCTTTTGATCGCAATAGCTTTGACGGTCGCGGAGGACGAAAGAGTGAATGCGCCCGCATACGTCGTGCCGTTGGTAGACGAAGGAGTCGTGCCGTTGGTCGTATATTTAATGGCGGCGCCCGAGGTCGCACAGGCGATGGTAACGCTTCTGCTTGTAGACGAAGAAGTTCCGCCGGCGCTTATTACAGGTGTCGCTACTTTAGTCGAAGACGAGCCGCTTATTACAAAATAGGCCGACGCTATATCGGAATTAGTCATGCCCGATTTAATGGCTATTACTTTAAGGGTACAGGTCTTATCTATGGTTATGCCGGCGGGCGATGCAACGGGGCTATAACCGAAGCCGTTCGATGCGGACGGGTTACTGCCGTCAGTAGTATAGATCATTGACGCGCCCGCGGTGGCGCATGAAAGCGCAACTATTTTCGCCGAGGCGAACGAGCCGCCGGCCGGATTCAAAATGGGCGTGGCGACCTTTGTGACGGTTATATTAAAAACCGCCGAAACTATATCCGAATCGGTCATTCCGCTTTTATAGGCGACCGCTTTGACGGTAGTAGTTTTGCTTATCGTAAAAGGCGCGGAATAAATGACGCCCGTCGTAGAGGTCGGCACGGTCACGCCGTCGGTGGTATATCTGATCGACGCCCCCGCCGTCGCGCAACTAAGAGTTATGGTCTGCGGGCCGGTCGAAGGGTCGCCCGTAGTTTTAAAGGCCGGCGTCGAGACTTTCGTGGACGGGTTTAAAGTGAGGCGAGCGGTTTTAGTATTTACGCCGTCCTTGGTCAATTCACTAAAAGTAGCTTCGATGACGGCCGGCTCGCTCGAGGCCGTCGCGCGCCTGTATGTTTTATCGAAAATTCCTATCGATCCACCGCCCGATATTATCTTCCAGTCGGTCCTGTATTTAATTAAAAGATAATTGGCCGCCACTAAATTCAGGTTAGTTTCGGTCGTGGAATCGAAACTTTTATTCACAAAAAAATCGACCCATTTATTATCGTAAACGCCATTAACTTTAATATTATTAAGATCGTAAGCGTTCGAAGCCGTGAGCGACGCCGAAACGGGTTCGAGCACGATGCTTTTTAGCACCGGCGAGCTTTTTTCGTAGCCTTTTATATCGAACAGGTTCAGCGAAATATCGTAGGTGCGCGCGAACATATCGAATTTGCCGGCGATGGCGGAACGCACTCCGGCTGCGTCGGACCACCATTTATAAAAATCTGTCGTGGAATAAGCCGCAAGCTGCAATCCGCCCGATGTCTGCTGATACAATTCGAGGTTGACCGCCGGGCCGGCGACGCCGTATAAATAAATGCCGATTTCCGCGCCCATAGAACTTTCTAACTCGTAGCCCGCCTTGAAAACGGTCGATACCGAGCCGGAAAAAGTTCGCGCGAAACGGGGCGTAACTGTTCCGTTGTTATATTCAAAGCCGTTTTCGGTCTCCACGGCGGCATTTATCGAGAGCGAAAAACCGCCGGAAACGCTGCCTTTGATCATAGAATAAATGACGAGATCGCTGGTTAGCACTATAGGCAACGGCAGGCCGCCCGCGGGCGTCGGAACCCATATCACCGTTTTAGCCAGATGGAATTTTCCGAGCCTCGCTTTTTTAGTTATTACAGTTTTTTCTTTGACCTCGACTCCCTTTGACAGGTTATAGGTAAGCGCAGCGGCGGTTTTAAGTTTCGGTATTATTTTTATCC
>MWBZ01000178.1 GCA_002069765.1 bacterium ADurb.Bin243 | reverse complement strand
CCACCGCCAATTCCAGCGCGATCGAATTTTACCGTTCCAACGGCGTTTCTCGCGTCAATCTAGCCCGCGAGTGCTCGCTCGATGAAATAAAGCGGTTTCCGCGTTTTGAAGGCTTATCGCTCGAAGCTTTTATTCACGGGGCGATGTGCGTTTCATATTCCGGCCGCTGTCTTTTATCTAACTTCCTGGCGTCGCGAGGCGCTAACGACGGCGCATGCGCGCAGGCATGCCGCTGGAAATACTACGTGGCCGAAGAAAAGCGCGCCGGCGAATATATGCGCGTGATCGAAAATTTTGAAGGCGAAGGCGCGTATATATTTAACTCGAGGGATTTAATGGCGCTAGACCTTTTGCCGCAGCTTTACGGCGCCGGCATAAGCGCTTTTAAGGTGGAGGGCAGAATAAAGGGGCCGCATTATGTCGGGCTCGTCACGCGCGCTTACAGAAAGGCTTTTGACGCTTTCTACGCGTCGGCACTCGATGGAAAAGAGTATAATCCCGGGCAGGATATTTACGAAATGCTCGGTTCGGTTTCGAATCGCGGGTATATAACCGGTTTTTATCTCAATAAAATAGACGCTTCAGGCCATAATTACAGCTCTTCCGATTATATTAAAACGTACAGGCTTGTCGGAGTGGTAAAAAGAGTTCTGGATGGAGACGAATACCTTATATCCGTTAAAAATAATATCACGGCCGGAAGAAGTTATGAGTTCGTAACCAACGGCGCTATTTTCAACGCCGAAATCGCCATGATGAAAACGCCTGAAGGCGAAATAAAGCCGAAAGCTTCGAACCCTAACGAAGTAGTGATATCGCTCGATTCCAGCGCGAGAGCGGCGCTTGCCGAATACGATCTTATAAGGGAGAAAAACTGCGATTAAATGAAATACATTTTTGAAATGCCGCCCGATAAAATAATGTTTCTCGCCATGATCCTCGAATCTTATGAGGACGTGGCCGTCGTAACCACTTTAGAAGCCGGCGAAAAAACCGAATCGGCGAAACGCGGCGGCCGTTATAAATCCGTGGTTATAGCTAACGTGGCGGATAATTTCGACGCTCTTTTCCATAAGATTATAGCCAGTCTCGACGACGGCGGCCTGAAAATAAAGCCGGTCGAAATGAAAAAGGATTAGCCATGGCGGTTTTTAAATATTATAAAGCCGAGAATAATATTGATAAATTCGGCGCCGGAGTATGCAAAATAAACTGCGGCGGCGATAAGTCGGTGACGCACAGAGCGCTGATGTTTGCGGCCATGGCCGAAGGCGAATCGTCGATCTCCAATCCTTCGCGGTCTCTGGATTGCCTGGCGAGCGTTTCCGCGCTCGAACGGCTCGGCGTGAAGTGTGTTTTTAAAGCCGGCGCCAACGAACTTTTGGTCGCGAGCGGCGGTTTTAAATCGCTAGCCGCGCCGCGCGGCATTATCGACTGCGCCAATTCAGGCACCACCGCGCGGCTTTTAATGGGGCTTGCGGCCGCTGCGGAGGGCGCGAGCGTTTTTATGACGGGCGACGCTTCGCTGATAAGGCGTCCCATGGGGCGCGTGGCGGCGCCGTTCGAAGCGATGGGCGCGCGGATTATACTGAGTTCTGAAAACACTCTGCCGGCTGCTGTTTCGGGAAGAAAATTACGCGGAATCGAATTTGATAATATTTATAACAGCGCGCAGGTAAAGGCCGCTCTTATTCTGGCGGCCTTCGGCGCTTCGGGAAAAACCTTAATAAGAGAGCGCATTCCGACGCGCGACCACAGCGAGCTGATGGCGGAAAAATTCGGGTTAGAATTAAAAAGAACCGCCGTCAGAGGCGGCGGAGTCAGAATCGCCGCGCGCGGCCCTCAGAAAGCGGTTCCAGCGCGCATAGCCGTTCCCAACGACCCGTCGTCCGCCGCGTTTTTTATAGCGCTGGACGCTTTATTTCAGGTGGTTTACGGCAGGCGCCTTAAAATAAAGGCCGAATCGGTGCTTATTAACGATTCCCGGAACGGATTTTTCGAATGCCTCTTCGATTCAGGGTTCGACATGATTTATTCGGCATGCTCGGATGCTATGGTCGAGAAGTCCTGCGATCTGGAAGTGAATTTCGGCGGTTACGCTCCGCCGGCGCCGCAGGTTATAGATTCGCCGGCACGAGTGGTTTCGATGATAGACGAGATCCCTCTGGCTGCGCTCGCGCTTTCTTTCGCGCCGGGTGAAAGCTATATAGGCGGGCTTTCGGAGCTGCGCGTTAAAGAAACCGACCGGCTCGCCGCTATCGCGTCGCAGCTCAATAAAATGGGCGCTAAAATAAAAGCGGGCGAAGATTCGCTTACGATATGCGGCGTAAAAAAGCTCAAAGGCGCCGCCGTGGATTCGTGCGGCGACCACAGGATGGCCATGACGCTTATAATAGCCGGAATATTGTCCGGCTCCGATTTCAGCGTGAGCGGATGCGAATGCGTCGCGGTTTCGAACCCTTCGTTTTTCGATGACCTGAAAAGGCTCGGGTTCGTTTTTCATATAGCGTAACGAAACGCGCGTGAAGAATATTATTGAATTTGAATGCTTTAAAAGATAATAATTTCCATATATATTAGTTTTGAGTTAATCGTTAAACATGAATATTCTTAAAATTGAAATATAGTTATAAAATCCAGAGGTGAAAAAAGTGGGAAACAAAACAAACAGTATTGCAATAGACGGCCCGGCCGGGGCTGGAAAATCTACGGTAGCCAAGCGCGTGGCGGCGGAGCTGAAATTCGCCTGCGTCGATTCCGGCGCCATTTACCGTACGGCCGCGCTTTATTTTATAGAAAAATACGGCGACGGCGCCGAAAAAGCCATCGAAGACAAGGCGCTTTTAAAAGAGGAACTCAAAAAATTCGCCATCGACTTTAAAGTGGATCCGGCCCTCAATTTTACGGTTTTACTCGATTCGGTCGACGTCAGCTCTAAAATACGCACGCAGAAGGTTTCTAACTTCGTGGCGCGTGTGGCTTCGAACCCTGAAGTGCGCGAAAAAGTGAACGAGCGTCTCAGAAGCTTCGCTCTGAAAAATAAAGTGGTAATGGACGGCCGCGATATCGCCAGCTGCGTTCTGCCAGATTCGAGGTTGAAGGTTTTTTTGACCGCTGACGCTAAAATACGCGCCAGACGCCGTTATGACGAACTCGTAGCCAGGGGCGAAGCCGCCGATTTAAACGATATACTTGCCGAAGTTATAAAACGCGATGAAATGGACGAGAAACGCCCGGTGGCTCCGCTGGTTAAGACCGAAGACGCGCTTTTGGTTGACTCATCTAATATGAATGCGGAAGAAGTTATACAACATATAGTCAAGCTGGCGAAAAAAGAATTTGAGTTATGAGAACCGAAGATATTTATTTTGCGATTTTCAGGCGCGTGGTAAGGTTTTTATTCGCCGTTTTTTTCATCAGATACGAAATCGAAGGCGAGGAAAACCTCGAATTTTTAGCCAAAGACAAAGTGGGCGCCGTTTTCGCTTCAAACCACATATCAAATCTCGATCCAATTTTATATATGCTGGTGGAAACCGTCAACATACGCTTTCTCGCCAAGAATTCTCTTTTCCGCGTGCCGGTCCTCGGCTGGTGCATCAGAAAATGCGGTCAGCTTAGCGTTAACCGCTCGGCCGCCGATTCGCGCGCGATCAGAAGCGCTATCGACTATGTAAGCCGCGGCCAGGCTTTATGCATATTTCCGGAGGGCACCCGTTCGGCCGACGGCGAGCTTTTGCCAGGCAAGCCCGGCTGCGCCATGATCGCATATAAAACGAAGGCGGTCGTAATACCCTCCGCCATATGGGGTTCGCATGAAATACTTCCCAAGAATAAATATCTGCCGAGACTGTCTAAAGTGAAGATTAAAATAGGAAAACCGATACATTTCGACGATTACTATTCCAAAATAGGCGGCGAAGACGAAAATGAACGCGAAGCCTATGATTTAATGACCGGTAAAATAATGAATGAAATAAGGGAGCTGCATGAATCGATTCGTAGAACTGCTTAGCGGGGCCGGTAATTTTGAAGCGGCAAAAGCCGCCATAGCCGGAGGTTGCGATGCCATCTACCTCGGGCTGAAAAATTACGGCGCCAGAAGAATGGCCGATAACTTTTCGATTGAAGACCTTGAAAAAACCGCGAAACTCGCCAGACAAAACCGTAAAAAAATATATCTGACGGTAAATACCGTAATTAAAGACGGCGAAGTTAAAGATTTTATTTCGTCGGTCGCCCGAGCGCTCGACGCCGGGGCCGATGCGCTTATAATGCAGGACTACGGAATGATATCGCTTGTTTCATCGGCTTTCAAAGACGTCAAAATCCACGCTTCAACGCAGATGAATATTCACAACGTTCCGGCCGTGGAGCGGTTGAAGAGTATAGGCGTCGAGCGAGTAATTTTATCGCGCGAGTGCGAACTTTCAGAAATCGAAGCGATTTGTTCGAAAAAAATAATGGACGTCGAAACTTTCGTTTACGGCGCGCTTTGCTCCGCCGTTTCTGGCGTTTGTTACATGAGCTCGTTCAATAATAACCGCTCGGGTAACCGCGGCGTCTGCACGCAGATGTGCCGCCTTAAATACCGCGACAGAAACGATAACGAAAAATATTTCCTGTCCACTAAAGATTTTTGCGCGCTTGCGCACCTGAAAAAATTATACGATATGGGCGTTTCAAGCTTTAAAATAGAAGGCCGCAACCGCAGCGAGGCCTATATTTACAACGTAACGTCGGTTTTCCGCGAAGCCATCGATTTGATCTACTCGGGCAAATTCGACCGGGACGCGATCGACCGCCTGACGGCAAAAGCTTCTATGACCTATAACAGAAAACTCACCCCGGCATACCTCGCCTCGCGTAAAAGCGCCGATATTATTTTCAGCGAGCGGAACGCCAATAACGGTCTTTTAATATCCGATAAGATAATCGAGTTCGACCCGCGCGTTAACTCCATAAAAGCGGCGTTTAAAATAAAATTCAATAAAAGCGACCTGCTTGAGTTTGAAAACGACAGGTACGAGCGCGTTTCTGTGAAAATAGACGCGATTAAAAATAAGGGCGATAAAATGGTTTTCGACGCGCCCGCGAACGAAAACGTTTCCCTCGCGTTCAAGCAGATAAAAAAAAGCGATGAAATTGTCGATCTGACGCACTTTCTGCCGCGTAAAATTTATCTCACGCACTCGCAGGAAGCCTCTTCCGTTAAAAGCATAAAAACCCCCGATTCCGCTTCTATCGCGCCGCTTGTCGATTCGTCGAAACGCCCCATCGAAGTGGACGTTAAATTCAGCGAGGGTAAAATCGTCTGCGATATCTATTGCAGGCTCGAACGCTTCCGCTACAAACTCGAAGATATTCAGACCTATAAAGCCGAAAAGCAGCCGCTGGGCGAGGAAAGCGTTCGAAAAACTTTTCTGGCCTATAACCACGATAAATTTTATCTCGCCGAACGAGGCCTCGACCTTAGCGTAAAGGGCGATATTTTCATACCACTGTCGCTTCTTAAAAAATACGGCAAAGCCATCTTTGAAAAATTCGAAAAAGATTTCTCCGCGTTCGAAACGAAAACGTTCGATTCGCTTATGACATCGCTCGACGTATCGCGAACCGCGTCGCCTGTTCCTGCCGGGGAAATTAAACCGGCGGCGGCCGATTTCAGACTTATGCTCTTCGACGGCGCGAATGCCGATATCAATGACATGCCCGGCGCTTATAGCGATTTTTCACTCCACTACTATTATATTTTATGGCTCTATAATAACTGCCGGCTCGAGGCTTTTTTTGAAGAACATAAAAACGCCGCCGGCTCCATGATGATCGAATTGCCGCCTGTGGCTTTTCAATCAAAGCTTCCTGTTCTTACGAAGATAGTCGGATTGTGCGCCGAAAATAAAATCGGCGGGTTTATCGTGAATAATTCCGGCCAGCTCGATTTAATCAAAAAATACGCG
>MWBZ01000177.1 GCA_002069765.1 bacterium ADurb.Bin243 | reverse complement strand
GGCGGAATGATGCTCGGCCCGATCGGCGGCGACAATATCACCCACTTCGTTTTCGACGGTGAAGCGTCGGTTTCTTCGATAACCTATTCGCCTTCATTCAATGAGTTAAGCGCGCTTTGCGACCTGGCGGCCGAAAAAGGATACACGCTTAAAGGCTTCTGCCACAGCCATCCCTGGGGCTGCTCACAGCCAAGCTACGGCGACATGGAATATGTGCGCAACTTCTTTAAAGAAAATGAAACGCTCGAAAAATTCTATATGCCGATCCTCACAGGGGCGCCTATCGACCTCGAATCGCTTAAAAAAGCCGTGAAATCAGACGATTACTCGAAGTATATAAACTTTTACGTGATCTTTCGCAGCAACCAGTACCAGTTTTATAAGGCCTCTATTTCGATAGAAGAGGACCACATCGGCGAATACAAGAAATACCAGCCCATATTTCCGTCGGTAATGCTTCCTAAATCTGTGGCACGCCTCCGAACCGACATCGTAGAAAAATTCATCGGCCGGATAGGAGTCAAAATTTCTAAAAAGTCGGTAAAGATCGGCGACGTTTATATCGGATGCTTAATAGCGGCCGGCGACAACCTCACGGTAAATATGCTTCTACCCACTGAATTTCCGATCCTGCCGCCTCAGGTTATCGTCGAGGAAGCTGACGGGCGAGGATATCAATGCGCCATCGACTCGTGGGACGTTCCTAAAAATGAAATACCCGAAAAAACGCTTGCCCGTATCATAACCGAAATATTTCGCGGCAGCGTGAAAAAAAGCATAAGCATAAAATAAAAGTGTCGCTCCTCACGGGGCGGCCTAATTTTTTCAATATATGTTTGACAAATATAAACAATTCTGATAAGATAAACCATAAGTTTATTCTATCATTACGGCTGGTCATTTTATGTATTACGTACTCAACTCTCCCGTCATAACCGGTCCCGGCACTTACAGATACGACCTCGTCTCCGCCGACGCGGCCGCCGACTGGCTCAAAAGCCGCGAATGGTCGAGCACCGTCGGCTACGAAGAAACGGCTAAAGTGATGAGCGACCTTTTCGGCCTCGCCATCCCCGTGAACCGCGTGAACATCAGAATGGAACCCGGCGACGAAGCCCTCGTCTTCCGCCTCGTCAAAAGGCTCGAGTCCGCTCTGTTGAAAGGCAGCGTCAGCGAAGAATTCATTAAGAACAATTTCGAAATAGGGTTACTCCATAAATTATCGTAAATTTATTATAATATTCCGTAAATTTAAACAAAAGGGGTCTTTTATAATGAAAAAATCGGAAATCTTAAATATTCCCGAGATCAATGACAATGGAACTTATTTTGAGTCATACAACCCCGACATTTTCAAACATCATTCAGAAGCTTATAATGACTTTTTTTCAATTAATCCTTTAAGCAGATATAATTTAAAAGCCCTATGCGAGTTTTTTTGCGATAATTTAAATACCGCCGTCTCAAAAGAAACCCAAAAGCCTGAATTATTCAACATTTCCGCCGGCGGCTTCAATTTTTCCAAAAGCCAGTCATTGTTTAAAAACACTTCAGAGGCTATCATAGACTTTAATATCTTATTCAATTCCACTAAATTAACTACAAAGCAATTTATACATTTTCCGTTATTGAACGACAATAATGGATATATTATTACCACAAATAACAATGAAGACGGAGCCGCCGAAAATATATACACACCTGTCATAAGGCTTTTGAGAAGGCCGACAATCAAATTTAAAGATCTAAGAGAATCTCAATTCAATGAATTTGTTAAAAATGTTTCATACGAAGATAAAGATAACGAAATAAAAAGAAAAAAGATTTTCAAAACTACGAATCTATTTTTTGACATTATACCCGAAGAAGGCTATTTTATTTGCCTAAAAGTATCATTAAATCATAAAGACGGCCAGGTAAAGGTATTTATAAAAATGGATTCGGCTGTTCTTGAAAGCAATAGAGAAGAATCCGCCCCGCTCGAAACAACTGACGATAATTCTTTGACATACGACTTGCACGATACTTCAAAATATATTGAGATAGATAACGAATCCTTTGAAAAATCTGATTTGTATAATATAATCAGCGGAAAAAATCAATGTATAAAATTAAAGGATGGAACCGTTAAAGAAGTTAAGTTCAAACTTTCAAAACATTTAAGAAACCTTATAAATAAAACTTTTGGAACCGCCTCGAATTCCGATTATATTGAAATATCCGATCTTGCCGCTATCAAGAAGGCGTTTTCCGGCAGTAATAATAAAGTAGAATCGGCGATCGATGAAACGATCCAGAAAATGAATAATTTTATCGAATATGCCAAAAACCATAATCCAGGCCTTCTCGCAAGCTATGAGGCCTGCCTGATAAACGAATCTTTTTATTCCTATGGTTCATTATGGTTTAAAAAGATCGTCCGCAAATACGCAAAATCAATTGCCGAATTGCTCCTCAAACAAAAGAAAAACGAACTGATCAATCAGCTGGGAGCCATTTTTGAATTCATAAGTGAAAAGCTCCGCTCGGTCTATGAATTGCCCGGCGTCGAACTTTTAGATCTCACGAACCCGGCCGCAAGAGCCGCGCACCAGCGAAAGGTCACTTTCCTTTCCGATAACGAAAAATCTCCCAGGTCTTTTTCAGCGGAAGCGGCGAAATATCTTCCCAAAACATTGCGCGACGTGAACTGTTCCGTTATAGGAAGAGTATGCCCGGTAGAAACGCCCGAATCCGAAAAAATAGGATTGATAGAATTTCTGGCACGCGGCGCTTCGATCGACATTAAAACCGGCGATATACTCTCTTCCACGAGATCGGGAAAGGTTTCGTACGATACCGAAGAGACCGCTTTTTTCAAGCATATCAATGAAAATTATCACTCGATGTTATTCGACTGCGCAAAACCTTTCAACTCGCTCGAATTCGAAAAAAAATTCATGGACTGGAAAAATTCGGCGGAATGCCCTTATTCAATAGATCCCGTTGACGCTTTAGGTTATTCGGCCCTTTTGATACCATTCATAAATCACAACGACGCGGCGAGGTCGCTTATGGGCGCCAAAAACTTAAAGTCTGCCGTGCCTCTTCTAAAACCTGAAATGCCCATAATAAAAACCGGTTTTGAGTCTAACGCTTTTTCAGAAGCCAAAAAAGGGGCGGAACATAATATCATTAAATCCCCTTGCGACGGTATTTTGAAAAATATAACCACGGAAATTAAAAATGGCGTTAAAGTGCTTACATTCATTATACAGGATAGCAACGGAAAATATGAGAGCGTAAGCGCCGAAAAATTCAGAATAAGCCCCACGCAAACATTTTCCGGTTTCATTCCGGCGGTCGGATACGAGCCCGACCTCTGGAAAAGCGTAAAGGGCGCGTCAGAACACTTAAATAGCTCTAAAAAAATGATCTGCCGCGTCAAAAAGGGCCAGCCGCTCGCCATATCCTCCTCGTGCAGCCCCGCCGGCGAAATGATGTCATGTCCGGGGGTCAATCTGCTTGCCGTTTACGCCATTCACGAGGGCTACAACTTCGAAGACGGCATCATAATATCAAAAAGGCTTGTAGATGAGGATATTTTAACTTCAGTCTCGCTTTGCGTCCTCAAAAATTCATACGACCCGGCCATATACGACACCCGCGCGATGTACAAAGAAGCCTTTGAAAAACTTATGTTCCACGAAATTTCAAAAGATACTATAGAGCATTTATATAATAGCACTAAAACCGAAGAAGGAAAAACCGAAATAAAAGGAATAACCAACAGGAGATACTCGACGGAATTCGAACAGGAAACCTACTACGGAACGATAATCGACGTTTCTTTAATAAAAGAAAAAACCGTCAGCGGAAAAGACAGGGACACAATAAGAATAACTTTCGCGCAGAAAAAAAAGATCAGCGTGGGCGACAAATTAATGGGCCGCTATGGAAATAAAGGCGTGGTATCGAAAATACTTCCCGTTGAAAAAATGCCTAAATTAAAAGACGGCACGCCGGTTGACATAATTTTAAGCCCGAACAGCGCGATCGGAAGAATGAACATAGGACAGATAATCGAAACGCAGATATCACCGCTGAAAAAATACGGAATAATTGATAAAAATAAAGACTATAGCCCTTTCGATAATTCCACCGAAGCATATAGGCTGTTCGGCACGGCGGAAAAATTCAGAAAATTCGTAAAAGAAAAAGTGACGGATTCTAAATCCAGGGAAGCCGCCGAGTTGAAAAACGCATTCGATCACGACGAAACTCTGAAAGTCGCTTTATACAAAACCGGACCCGAAGCCGGCGAGCGGCGCGAAAAATACTACGAAAATCCCGTTATCGCTGGCTACCAGTATATTTTTAAACTCAACCACATTTCGGAAGACAAGATACATTCGCGCGGCGACGACGAAGCGTACGACATAAAATATCAGCAGCCGGTCAAAGGCAAAAAAAGATGCGGCGGGCAGAGAGCGGGAGAAATGGAAGTATGGGCGCTTCTCGCTTTCGGGGCAAACAAGATCATTAAAAATTTCATTTCCGAGATCTCGCAGAAAAAGATTTCCGTCAGGGATTCCGCGACTAAAAAAACTTTCGAAACCTTCGAAACGGACATCGCCGTATCCAACTCGATGAGAGCGTGGCTAGCGGCCCTGGGAATTTATATCAGCCAGGCGTCCGAACAAAAAAACGGCGAACTTGAATATTCGGTAAACCTGATAAATGAATCTAACTGCCGCAATTTATTCATTGAATCAGACTTCATGATCAACGGATTCAAGGCGCACGACGCCTATAAAATGATCCTCGACAACCCCGGATATCTGGATGAGCAGAGGTCGATAAATCCCGCCGATGAGCTAACTAACATAGATCATTACGGAAATATAAATAAATTCAACAAAGCCGGAGTTGACCTTTATAAAAATTTTGGTATAATTCGCTTCAAAGAGCCTATTATAAACCCCATACTGGCGGAAGGCCTTCTCGCTCACATCAAGACGCTGGTCAATAATATAAAATTATTGAGCGTCAATGACGGCGGCAGGATCGCCCGCCTTAATTCGCTGATCGAATCCTCGGCCAGGCTGCTCAATCCAAAAAGCCCGGCGAACGATAACTTCGACGATAAGATCATCTGCGGAAACGTCAAATCTTTGAAAAACATCTTTGCTTCAAATAAAGACATCTTAGAGCGCTCCTATGACGATATCATATCGAGTATTGACCGCTGCAAAATGAGCTTTATCCTTGTGCCGCCGCTGATCGTAAGGGCCGAACCGGCGATCGTCGATAAAATGCGCGAGATCGAAATGAATATGAACTACGACAAAGAAGCCGATAAAATTTCAGCGTATCTGGAAAATAAGTTTGACTCAAAAACTGACGCGCAAAAGTTGAAAGAGATCAAAGACATATTAAAAGAGCACTTTGGCGGCGCCGCGCAATTCAGAAAAGCCCTTGATAAAACAAAAGAAATACTTAGCAAAAATTATTCGGGCGAAGCGCTTGCCGGTGTTATTAAGCATATCGACTCGAAATATCCTAAAAGCATTAAAGAAAAATTCGCAAGCGGCAATTTAAGGCTGAAAGATTATGTCAACACATCTTATGAAAATCTTTTCAAAATAGCATCTATAAAGGATGATGACGGCGGCAAAAAACACGCCGACCTTTTTACCGCCGTTTACTGGCTATTTTTCAACGACCGGAAAAACAAAAAAGGCATACTCGCGAGATTAGCCACTAAAGACGGGTTATTGCGTAAAAATATACTTGGCAGGCGCATAGATTACTCCGGCCGCGCCGTCATAGTGCCCGAACCTTCGTTGAAACTCGGCGAGATCATTGTTTCGTATAACTTCGCATATAAGTTCCTCAAGGACGACCCTGAATTCAAAAGCCTTATTTCAAAACATAAAAGCAGCGATACTTTAAGCCGTTTCAACGCTATCAACGCCCAGCACATGTCAAAAGAACGCTACATTATTCTTAACCGGCAGCCGACGCTGCACCGATTTGCGATGCAGGCGTTCAAGATCAAGCATTTCTGCCT
>MWBZ01000176.1 GCA_002069765.1 bacterium ADurb.Bin243 | reverse complement strand
CCGACTCCGCGCCCGCCGGAGACTATTATGTCGGCTTCGCTGAGATCTATCTTTTTGGAAGCGTCGGCGATTACGTTGAGAATTTTTACCGCATCGTTAGAGGCCGGCGTGAAAGCTACGGTTTCAAATGACGAGCAGGAGCCGGATGCCGTTTCGCACACTTCTACCACGTTAGGACGCAGAGTGACGATGCCGCCGGGCTGATTTTCAAACTTAATGTGCGCGCGGATCTTTCCGGCGTACATGGGATGTACCGCGACGAATTCGCCGTCTTCATATGCCGCGAAATTAATGGCGTCGCAAATTATCGCAAGCTGAGTGCGGCTGGCAAGGACCTTGGCGGTTTCGGACGAATTAGTGGTATGCGAAAAGACGGTAAGAGCGGGAGCGGCTTTTTCGATTACCGCTTTAACTGCCGCAGCGAAATTTTCTTTTGAAAACATTGAAAAAGACTCATTTTCAATGACATAAACCTTTTTCAGGTTTAGTTTTTCAATTTCGGAACACAATTTAGCGCGCTCGGCGGGAACGCAAAGCAGAACGCCGGCGAGCTCGGCGGAAGGGGCCGCTTTCTTAACGGCGGTAATCAGTTCCGATGTGTTTTTTTTGACCTTCGAGCCGGAATGCTCGACGTATATCAATATAGTTTTGGAATCGAGTTTCATTTTAAACTCCTTTAATAAAAATTAATAATTTCTATAAATAATGAATCGATTAAATTTATATGACTTTCGCTTCGCTTCTTAACAGCGACGCGAGTTCTTTTACGTTATTGGGGAAATCGCCTTTTACTATTTTGCCGGCGGAGCGGGGCGGAGGCGTGCTTAATTTAACGATCTTGACTTTCGGGCTAACCGCTTCGGCTTTTTTATTGGCTATTTCTTTCTTTTTGGCGGCCATTATGCCCTTGAGCGAAGGATAGCGCGGCTCGTTAAGGCCTTTTTGAGCGCTGAAGAGGGCGGGAAGGCTGGAGATTAAAACTTCGCGGCCGCTTTCGCCTTCGCGTTCGCATTCGGCGGTTTTTTGATCGGGCGAAACGGTAAGTTTTACGATGGCCGTGACTGCAGGGATATTGAGCATGCCGGCAAGCAACGTGGGAACGCTGGCATAGTCATCGTCGACGGCCTTCATGCCTGATAAAATTATATCGTATTTAAGCGCAGATATGTTCTGATAAATAGCGTTAGCCGTTAAAAAAGGGCATGCCGTGTTCATGCCGGCGGCGTCTATGAGTATGGCGTCGCTTGCGCCCATTGCAAGACCTTTGCGGAGGGTTTCCGTCGTTTCTTTAAGCGCGGCGTTGCCGAGGCTTACAAGGGTTACTTTAGAATCGGCGAATTTTTCCGACAGTTTTATGGCTTCTTCGATCGCGTATTCGTCGTAAGGGTTTATTATATATTTAAGATCGCCAGTTTCAATGGCGGTATTATCTGAATTCAGCTTAATCTTCGATTCCGTGTCCGGCGTTTGCTTTACAAGAACAAGGATATTCATTTTAAATACCTTCCTTTAGTTTTTTTGCATATATTATATAAGATTGAAATTTTATTGTCAAGAAAAAATAAAATGGCCTTATTAAAAAAGAGCGGCCGCAACAAAAAAAGGCCGCAACATTTAAAAATAAATGCTACGGCCTTTTTGGTTTTAAGCGTGACGGTTTATTTTATCAAATGCAGCCAATCGCCAAGAAGGAAGTAACCGCGGTTGATAAGAAGCTGAACGCGGCCCATTATCGTGGTGCCGAACTGCGCTCCGAAGGTGACCATCAAAAATATGATGCCGACTTTTGAACCGGTGCCGAATACGAGGCCTTTATGCTCCGTGGAGAAGAAGAAGTAAATAAGGCTGCAAACGACGCCTATTACGACCACCAGGTTATTGATATTAGCGTATGTAAGCGGAAGAACGGGCATAATGGTGGCGTTTATCTGCGGAACGATATCGGTCTGTATGACGGCCATCGCGCCGGCGCCGGCGCCGAATCCGACCACATAGGATATAGGTATTCTCGAAAGCACCGAAAGGCTCGGCACAAGCATGGTAAGCATGAGAAGGCCTAAAATCGTAGGTATCAGAACTACGAATTCCGAAGCGTCGCCGGTTTTAACTCCACGCTGAAGCGGAATAAAAACGTTAGGATACATAACGTTATTGTACTGAACCGAAAGAAGGTATCCGGCAGATGCGCCGACGAATATATATTCCGCGGCTTTGTAAAACACGTTGTCTTTATATAAGAAGCTGTAAATCGCAAGGGTTAAAAGAGCCGATATGGTAATTCCGATTACGGTCGAAGTAACGGAAGTTCCTATTATTATTTCAGACATTTAGATTTCCTCCATTCTTACTGCTTACTGTATTTTTTTTCGTATAAGTAAGTGGCGTTAGCTATTATGATGAATATCATAATAATCACATGAACGATAGATTGAACGTCGGCGATCTTATAAATTTCATCGGAAAGCAGAGTTTTTGTCTGCTTCGTAGCCTGATCGGTGTATTCGATAGCTTTCAGAAGTTCAGCCGCGGTTTTAAAGCCGTCGAGCAAAGCGCTCAACTGGCCTGAGTTCATATACTGATAAAACTGCGGGGCCGAAACGGAAGTGCATCCGCCGGCTACCGGCACGTTATACTGCTGGCGGGCGAACGGAAGCCATATATCTAAAAGGCCGTAATTGCCGCCGGTAAGCGCGAATACCATTTTGATATCCGAAAGCTTATTTACGTCCTTCATGATGTCGAAGCTGTTAATAGGCTCTCCGCCGTTATCGGTGGTGAATATTTCTTTGATGGACTTGCTCATATTGATTATTATCGTAAATCCGCCGGCTTTATAGCCTATGTTGATATAATCTTTTCCATAGACGATTTTACGGTCCGGATTGTCCCTTTCGAACTGAGCGATAACTTCTTTAACGGTTTTATCGGCGAGGCCCGGGCCCTGGTCCCAGAAGCCCATTATAATAACCTTAGCCTTGCGTTGAAAAAGCTTATATAATATTCCGTAAGCCATAGGCTTGAGTTCGGGTTCGCCTGAGGCCGCGTAATCGAAAGAAACTATTACGCTGTCGTTTTCGTTGACGCCGTTTAAAACGTTCACGAAAGTGCGGGCGTTTTTAGATATGTTTATATCTAAATACATGGGGTTAATAAGGGTTACGACTACAGCTATCGCTATGAAAAGAAATATTATTCTTCTATCGAGATTTTTGAAAAAATTCAATGTTTTTTCCATTATTACTCACCGCCTAAGTATCTTGTTTCGAGGCCAAGTATAATTTTAAGGGCCGCGGCGGTAGCGCCGACTGCCGCTCCGAGCGTTATCGCGCGCGAACCGGCCATATTGACCGTGCTGAGTATCCATTCGGATATGCCCGCGAATCCCGGCCATATCGAAGTGCCGATGGGCACGCGGCCGAGCATTACTATAAACGCCGTTACGAGAAGTATTGTAGCTTCGAATGATTTTGCGCGGAAAGCTCTGAAAGCCGCCGAAGCCACGAAAAACGCGAGAAGCGAAAACATCGTCGATTGAAGCGGTTTGATAAAATATTCAAATATATAAGCGCATTTGTTTAATACGAAATTCGAAGCGGCTTCTTTAAAACCGGGTTCATGCACTTTTACTTTTATGTTTATATGCTTCGTCTTTCCTTCATTGGTATAATTAGCCACCAGATTAACGTCGCCTTTAAAATCCGCAGGCGGAGTAAAAGTGGTCAGATTCACGCTTCCGGTTTCTGCGGTCCATGAATCTATTTTAACCGGCACGATTTGCCTGTCGGAATTTTTAGTGATTATGGGAATCGAGGCGAGGTCGAAAGTTTTGCCGGGTGTCGCATAAAATACGGGTTTGGTAGGCATAACGCCGCCAAGAATTCCAAAAAATGCGGTTATGAGGAGACTTGCGATCAATATGGCGCAAAATAATTTATCCTGGTGATTTCTTGTAATTTTAATGAAATTGACTCGTATAAGGTTGCCTATGCCTAGAAGCATTGCGAAAGCAGCTATAATGCTGTTCCATTTGGCTAATTTTTCATAGTAAGTATTAATTGAAGTGCCTTCGGCCGAAAAAAAGCCGACTATCGCGAACACGCCGCATAAAAAACATATTATAAGCGGAAGCGTTTTTCTTAAAAACATTTATATCTTACCTCCATTACTTTGTCTGAAAGAGTGATTTATACATTCCGAGGCTAGAAGAAAGCCCGGGATTGACGGCCGCAACCGTTTCAAGAACGACGCCGATTATTACTATAGCCATGATTACGAGTTTTGCGATATCCTGGCCGCGGAGCGTGCCGACGTCTTTAGGTTTGCGCGAAAGGTAGGCGCTGGCCGCGAAGAGCTCTTCGCCTATGAGGCAATAATCGCAGGCAGCCACGAAAAACGGTATCTGCGAGAATTCGCTTGTGCCGGCTATCTGAATAGCGCCTATGCTGTTTCCGGTTTCGGCGTAAATAAGAGATTCGGCCATAAAATGGCCGAGATAGAAGTTAGCGGCGGGTTTTTCACGAAGCATGATACCGTCGACGCCGGAGACGAAACCGAACTGGTCGTCGGTTATATATTTTATATTTTCAGCGTTATAAGCGTCCGGTTTTCCGGCTTCAAGATATGATTCTTTAACTACTTCGCGGGCGGTGTTCATAACGAGCGAACGGCAGCAGGGAACGAGAAGCGAAGTTTCGTATTCCGCTGTTTTGCGGGCGACATAAGACAGAATTGAAATCGACGCGATAGTCGCGATCGAAGAAACGTCGGAAAGGCCTGTGAGGTATAGGACCGGCTTGCCCATTTCGGTCGAACGGCCTATGGCTTCGTCGATAGCGTTAAGGCCGCCTATTTTTCTGATAAAATAGCTCTTGCCGCTTAATGTGCTGTTTATGGAAATAACGATAATAAGGCCGAGGATTAAAGCTATCACCAATACGATTATTCTTTCGCTTATATAAACGGTGCGGACTTTCATTTCAATTTCAAAGCTTTTTGTTTCGCCGGCATCGTTATAATTCGCAAGAAGCGTTACGGTTCCGGCAAAAGAAGCGGAAGGCGGAGTATAAACATTGAGGTTGACGCTTCCGGTATCGGCCGACCATGACTCTATCTTAACCGGTTCGTCTTTGCCTTCGGCGGACTTTGCGCTGAGCGTTATTGCCGAAAGGTCGAAAGTCTGGCCGGGCGTGATATAAACGCTTCTTTTGGAAGCGCTCACTTTCATGGGCTTTTGAGCCGGCGCGGCGGGCGCCTCGGGCACTGCCGCAGGCGCTTCGGCCTTAATCTGGCCGCTGATTTCAATTTTGGCTTCAGAAGTCTGCGCTGCCGAAGGCGCTTCTTTAACGGCGATTTCAGCGGTTTGAACCGCGGCGGGCGCCTCTTGAACAGCCGTTTCGGCGGTCTGAAGCGCAACGCTAACCTCGACGGTTTGAGCCGGCGCGATCACTTCGGCAGTCTGGGCGTAAAGCGGGAAAAATGCCGGCAGACAGAATACTATTGTTAAGAAAAAAACTAAAAACCTTAATGAAAAGGATTTTAGCTTGATTTGGAACAACATTAAAGTACCTCCCCTATTTATTTTATTTACCTTAACTTAAACTTAAATTTTTTGAATATATATATCACATATTCAATGATTTGTAAAGAAAAAGTTATCCATAAAATGTTTTAACTGCGGGCGCGGAGTTTCAACCTTCCCCAAAAATTAAATAATTTGCTATATTTAATGTGGTAAGTAATTCGAGCATTACCCGGCCGTTAGTAAAGGTGAAGTATGGACGTAAATCTTTTAAAGAAAAAACTCAACAGCGAAAAGACCGAAGAACGCCTGGCGGGCCTTCGGGAAGCCATCGCCGAATCGGAAGCGCTCGCGGTGTACGTCATAAAAGATTATATTAAACAAGAGGAGAGCGAAACCGTTTTATCGGCTATGATTATCGCCTGCGCCAAAATAGGCGGCGACAGCGAAATCGATTTTATAGGATCGTTTCTCGGCGATAAAAAATTTAAAATCCAGAAGTACGCGTTTCAATCGCTGCTTTTAATCGATTCGCCGAAGATCAGGCCCTATATAATCAAAACCATGACCGAAAAAGACGTCCGCCTGAAGCAGATGGCGGTAAAGGCCATAAGA
>MWBZ01000175.1 GCA_002069765.1 bacterium ADurb.Bin243 | reverse complement strand
TTTCATGGTAGTTCCTCCTTTTGATTTTTGCGTTTCGTTTCAATGTTGCCGTTTGATAATGAAGAAAGAAAAAAAGGAGGCAATTATGGGATCGACCATTGAAACGAAACCGGGTGAGATCTACTACACCACGAATGACCGTGTTGTAGTAAGGAAAAAGGCCGTCAGAGAGATCCATCCGGAAACTTCGTCCATAAGGCTAAGCGGCGGACTTTATATCAAAGGAGTAATACTGACGGGCGAAATCGACGAAAAGGACATTCCGGAGGATTGCACGATAATCAGATAAAGAAAAAAAGTTAAAGAAGCAAGAAGAACGATTTTGTAGAGGCCGGCCGCCAAGATTTCAGCGGTCGGCCTCTAGGCTTGATCAAACGAAATTATTATAATATCGATAGTCGGCTTAAAACGTTCGTTACAGGCTATTTCCGCTAACGTGGCCTTCGTCACGGTTGATGTGTTCACGCTGATTTTTGGTAATTTCATTGAAGTTATTAACGCTTTCCGCTTCGCCGCATGGAGCCGCGCCGTCAATAAGCCTTTTGACGATAAATTCGGGATGGGGTATAAAAATATCGTCAGGTACGTTGGCGCCGTTGCAGATATACGCTATGGGCAGGCTGCTTTCGGCGGAGACGGCGAAAACCTCTTCGAAACTTTCGGTTTTATCGGCCTGGGTGAATATGATTCCCTTCAATTCAGCGGTTTCGGCGAACATTTTAACAGCCTTTACCGTGTCTTTCAATTTGGCGCTGGCAGATAGCACCAGATATATTTCTGGACAGAGCGGGGCTAATTTTTCAGTGTATTCCTTTATGCTTAACAATTCGAGGTCCTGTTTGAAACCTATACCGGGCGTATCTATGAGGATAAAATCAAGATCTTTGTATCTATCGAGTATGGGAATAATGTTCCTTTTATGGTACACAATATCATATGGGACGCCTATTATATTGCTGTATATGCTAATTTGATGAGCGGCCGCCACGCGGTAGGTATCGATGGTTACAACCGCCAGAGTCTTTTTGAGTTTAAGCACGGTACGGGTAGCGATTTTCGCGAGCGTCGTCGTCTTGCCGCATCCGGGCATGCCCAGGAACATTATCACCCTGCGCCCGCTCGTTTTGACGCCGTCTTTCGGCCGTAAAATGGCATTTTCGTTGATATTGATAGGAGGCTTTATATCGATCAGCTCGCTCAGGCCGTCCTTTAGAAATCTGAAATCGCGGGCTTATTGTACTTGTTTTTAGTTATGTTTATAACCGGTATCGTTAAGCGATAAAAGCCTCATCCGGCATTAAAATATAAAACGTGCGCCTGTTTTTATTATAGCGGACCCATAGCGGCGGGAGGTCCGCTTTCAAATCGGCTTCGATATAATTTTGAGCAGCAACTATTATACCATAAAAAATGGCGGATAACTAAAAAATTAGAAAATTTTAAAACATGCTTTAAACATTTGCATTACTTTGAATTTAAAAGATGCCTAAAAACTAAAATATAATGTTTGAAACTATTTTGAGTGAAATTGATTGAAATTTTTATTGTTAAAGAAAAAGACGAAGGAGGCGAGTCGCTATGATGAAAATGTTTGCTATATCTTGGATGATAAGGGAGTTAGTCAGCATGGCGCTCGCAGAAGCCTTAGTATTAGCGGCTATTATAGAGCTGGCTGAATTAGGAATGCAGGTTTTGGGATTAAGTTAATATTTTTAAGGAGTGATTGTTATGACAATGAATTCAGATTTTTCCGACAATATGTTCAATGAGTCGAATGTGAATTACGAACTTTTGAAGAAAATTTACGAAGAATTCGTCAATTCTACGATGGGGAAGCTGGTTATCAAAATATCGCCCAAACTCAAGAATGAGCTTCGCGACCTCATCGAGATACTCAACTTCAGGCCGCCGAGAGTCATGACCATCGGCAGGCGCGGGTCCGGCAAATCTTCGCTTATAAACGCCTTCCTGGGAACGCGCGCTCTCAAGGTCGGCTCCGTTATCGCTCAGACTCCTGCAAATGAATGGCTTACCATAGAATCTGGAAACAAGAAGATCGAGATCCTCGATTCCAGAGGCGCGGGCGAAGGCGAAAAAGTGAAGAACGCCGTGCATGGGACCGCCCTCGAAAGCATCAGTGCGGCGATCAAAGAAAAATATCCCGACACCATATTGTTTTTAGTGAAGGCGAAGGAAGTCGACGCGAACATCGAGCACGACATCGAGTTCTTAAATGGGGTTTACAAGGTCATCAAGTCGAATTATTCCGATTCAAAGGTCAGCGTCATCGGCGTAGTGACCCAGGTCGACGAACTCGATCCGATAAGGGTTTATCCGCCTTTTGATAATAGCTTCAAGCAGGAAAACATATATACGGCCGTAAAACATTTATACGACATGATGTACAAATATTTCGACGACAAAAATGTAAAATTGAACGTGGTTCCGGTTTCGGCATATATGCAGTTCGACAGCGACGGCCGGCTGGTTGACGATCTAAGATGGAACATAGACACGCTCGCCGAGGAAATGGCGAAAAACATACCGTCACAGGCGCAGATGGCGTTCGCTAAAATGACCGAGGTCAAAAAAGTGCAATCCGAGATCGCCGAAAAGGTAGTGAATATATTTACGGCCATAACGGGCACGATCGGCGCTGAACCTATCCCGGCGGCGGACCTCCCGATACTTACCTCGCTTCAGATAACCATGATTTCAATGATAGCGGCGGTATCGGGCAGGTCGCTCGAACTTAAAAGCATGAAGGAGATGCTCGCCGCCATCGGAATAAATATAGGCGGTGCGTTCATATTAAGAGAGATCGCCAGGGCGCTTTCAAAATTATGGGTCGGTTACGGCAACGCCATATCTGGCGCCATAGCCGGCGGCACAACTAAAATATACGGCCGGGCGGCGATAGATTATTTTATCAACAATAAAGACGAAAACGTCATCAGAAAGACCGTAGACAAAGAGTTGATAGCCATCCAGAAAGTTTAATGGCAAAAAGCATAAGTTCAGCAGAATTATAAAGCTGCCGTTTTACAAAATGACCGTGAAACGGCAGCTAATAACCCATGGCGTGGCTATCTGGCTTCAGCAATAATTTGCTGGCGAAAAATTGGTTTTATTTACGAATAAGTTCTAAATTCAAGCATTTAGCGTTTTATGAAAATAATATTGATGATTTGAAAATGTTCTTAAATATTGAGTTTATTCGCGAAATTACAAAAAATTTATAAAATAATAAAGCGTGGCGGCCGATCGAAAATAGCCGTTAAACGATTAATATAACAATTGAAAGGACAGGTGAAGTTATGTTTAATAGCAGACAGTTACATCTGGTTCTTAATTTTCTTCACTTTGTGCTGGTGCTGGTTCTTTCCTATTGCTATTCAAATATCAGAATTTGATTTATATATTCAACTTTATTGATATTCGATTCATGATAAGTCGGTTATGATTGGGATAATAATTGTTTTAAGATTATGATCGTTAAAGCAGGCAGTTTGAAAAAGTTCTTTTTGTTATAACTGCAAAAAAACTATCGACCGGAGCTGTTTTTTGATTTGAGCGGTCAGTATGGATTAATATTAAATTTAATTATTATTTTGGACAGCAAGGATCAAAAATTTGTTGCGAAAAATCTTAATAAACTGCGCGACGTCATTAGCAGGCCGATAAAATACTGATTGATTGTTACAATATAATTTCTGGAGGTTGTATGAGCGGTAACGAATTAAAAACCAGGGTCGACATAGAGGCGGCGATCAAGTTCGAGGAACGATCGCTTGCGATGCTTTTGAAGATAAGCGGAAAATATAACGAAAAAATAGGCAATCTTTATTATAAGATAGGCAATCTGTATAGACGCATTGAAAACAATGAAGCCGCCGAAATTAATATAAAAAACGCCGTTGAAATATTCGAAAAACTTAATACTATAAATGAAAATCGCGTTAATTCATATATATATTTCGCCAGGAAAGCCGCGGCAGGCAATGAATTTGAAAAAGCCGCCGAAATATATTCAAAAGCGTTGAGAACGGCGGCTTCATTCACGGGCAAGGGTATTATACACGCAATATATGTCCAGAACGACGCGGCCGTTTTTTATTTGTTGTCGATGAAAGACGAAGCGAAGGCGGTCGAATTGATAAATGCAAGCATCGTCGCCGGGGCCGCGCTTGCTAACGGCGAAAAATCGGATGATCTTGTTAATGAAATTTTCTTTAGCTTTAGGATACTTGCCGAAATTAATTTGAAAAAAGGCGATGTGGAAAAAGCCCGCGAGTATTTTTTCAATTATATTAAGATGTTCGGCTCCGACCTGAATGAATGGTGCGCCGCGGCCGAAAAGACCGGTAATTATTTTTATGATAATCACGACTTCGATAACGCGCTCTTTTTTTATCAAAACATTCTCGACAAATTAAAAGAAACGCCGGCCGCTAATTTCTGGGGCGTCAGAGCGAATTACGACCTCGCTAAATTATTCGAGGCGGTTGAAAAATACGATGAAGCCGTTAAATATTATAACGCGGCGCTTGAGCTCGAGATAAAATTATCCGGACCGGTAAGCAAAAACGTTCCTGTAATTTATAGCAATCTTGGTAATCTATTCCAAACGATTGGAAATTATGAAAAAGTCATTTATGCTTATGGAAAGGCCGCCGAGATCTTAGAGAAAATAAATCCTCAGGACCGGACTCTGGTCGATTCATATCTGGCCATTGCAAACGCTTATTTCTCGAAAAGCGAATTTGAAAATGCAATTAAATACTATAACACTGCGCTTACAACGCTTTTAAAATTCAAAAGGGACGACTCTACCACGATAACCGCAATTATTTATTGCAATATAGCCAATACTTTCGTTAAAATGAACGATAATGAAAAGGCGGTCGAAAATTATCAGAAGGCCATTTCTATTTTTGAGACCGACCCTGAAGGCTTTAATATTTATATTACAAGTCCTTTGACATCGCTCATAGAGTTATGCACGAAAATCAAAAAAGACGATATGGCCCGTGAATATTCGGCCAGGCTCGACAAGGCGGTATTCGAAAATATTAAGGAACTTATCGGGAATCTGGACCTCATGAAAGAGGCAGGAAATTTTTATTTAAATGCCGGTGAAAAAGATAAATGTAAATCGATGCTGAAAGATGCGATCGATAAAGCGCGCTCCGAATATGGAGAAGAGAAAAAAGAGTTTTATAGTTTTTTGCACCAAATAGCGTCTATTTATAAAAATTTTAAATTTTATGAGGAAGCCATGGCGGTTTTTGATGTGATCATAGAAAAGGCCCCTCATATTAGCGATCAGCCTCTCGAGCTGGTGGCATTTGCGTTTAATGACAAAGGCCTGTATCATTCCAGCAAAAACGAATTTGAGCTTGCAATGGAGTATTTCGAGAAGTCATTTGAGACGTACTGCGTAGCCGATAAAGGCGAAAGCTACAGATCGACGATGATACTCAGTAACATGGCTGATATGTATCATCAGATGAACAGGCTCGATGAATGCTTGATAACTTATGAAGGTTTACTCGATAAATTGCAGAAATTTGACAGGGAAGATAAGACGGGTACCTTAAACGGTCTCGCGGGTTATATTAAAGCGCTTTTTCGTTCAGGCAACAAAGAAGGCGCCTTCCAGAAGCTTGAAACGTACCGGGCGGTCCTGGTTTCGGCGCATGGCGAGGCGAGCCGGAAACATTCAGAGTATTACAGCTGGGCCGGAAATCTGGCGCTAGAATTCGATCATGTCGATGAGGCAAAAACTTTCTTTGACAAGGCTCTGAGTATGACCCTGAAGTTTTTTTCAAACGACAAGATTTTGATAGGTGTAAATTATAAGGATATAGGTACAATCTATTACCTTAAGGGCGAGTATATAAAGGCTTTGGAATATCTGAATAAGCAGATGACTTTATATATAGAATGCCTGGGCGCGGAACATGCCGATATGGCCTTCGTATTCGGCAACATAGGAACCGTGTATGCAAAGAGCGGGCAGTTCGAAAAAGCCTATGAGATGCACTATAAGGCATTCGAGGTCGCCAGGAACAATTTTGGTCTCGAAAATGCTGAAACCATAACGCGCATGGAAAATATAATCAACCTTTACGGCGATCAGCAAAACTTCAGCATGGCATTTAAAT
>MWBZ01000174.1 GCA_002069765.1 bacterium ADurb.Bin243 | reverse complement strand
GGACGGCCGCACGGCCTGTTATCTATTCGGTTTTTTCTTGAATTTATCGTAATATGAAGGCTTTTTCGAATCCGGTCCGGCGGCGCTTTTTTTGGTTTTGAACTTAAAGCTGCCGGTTTTTTCGAATTTTTTATCTCCGCCGTATTTTTTTTCTTTATCGAAGCTTTTTTCGAAGCCTTTATCTTTATATTTGCCTTCGCTTCTTTCAGGCCTGTTTTCGCTGAAATTTTTACCGCTTTTATCGCCTGCGTGATTTGCCGGCGCATTATCGTTTTTTTCGAATTTCTTGAACTTATCGAATTTAGCGTACTTGCCTGTTTTCTCGAAATTTTTATCTCCGCCTTCGTTTCTGCCGCTCCCGGAATGCCCATGGTTTCTTTCGCCGTTATCAGAACGCTCGAAGCTGTCGCCGTAAGGTTTTCCGCCGAAATCGCGGCCTTTGGGCCTGTTTTTGTCGTAGCCTTCGTCGCGGCGGCGGTTGCGGTCGTACCTGTCTTCGCCGCTTTTACGGTCGAAATTTTTGTGGTATTCCTGCTCTTTATCGTAGCGGTATTTGTGCTTCACTTCTTCTATCTCTTCGCTCGCTTCCATTTTATCGCCCATGGACAGCTTTAAAAGCGCCGCGGCTATATCCAGAGTCGTATATTCGTCGCCCATGAGGTTTTCGATGAGGCCGATATATTTTGAAAGCCCGCCTTTTTGAAGGACTTCTCTGATTTTATTAGAGTAAAATTTCAGCCTGGTTTCATCGAGGTCGCTTAAAGAAGGTATCTGATGGCAGGTGATTTTAAGGCCGCTGGTCCTTTCTATCCTTTTGAGGTTATAAATCTGCCTTCCGACTATGAAAGTGAAAGCCTTTCCGGTTTTGCCGGCGCGCGCCGTGCGCCCGATGCGGTGAACGTAATCTTCGTCGTCGCGAGGCAGGTCGTAATTGAACACCGCTTCTACGTCGTTAACGTCGATTCCGCGGCCGGCGACGTCGGTGGCTACGAGCACTTCAACTATGCCGCTGCGGAAACCGCTCATTACTTTGTCGCGCTGGCGCTGGTTAAGGTCGCCATGGAGCGCTTCCGCGAGGTATCCGCGGGATTTTAAAACTTCCACGAGATTGTCCACCTGCATTTTAGTGTTGCAAAACACCAGCGCAAGTTTTATTCCGTAAAAGTCTATGAGCCTGGCGAGCGCTTCCGGTTTTGATTTTTCGAGCAGTTCATAATAAAATTGCTCTATTTTAGGCGCGTTTATTTTATGGCATGTAACGTCGATACGGACGGGGTCTTTCTGGAACTGCCTGGTCAACGCCACTATATCGTCGGGCATCGTGGCCGAAAACATTATGGTCTGGCGCTCCGCCGGCGTGTCTTTGAGGATCACTTCCATGTCTTCGCGAAAACCCATATCCAGCATTTCATCGGCTTCGTCGAGCACGACGAATTTTATCTTATCGAGTTTGACCGTGCCGCGGCGCATGTGGTCCATGAGCCTGCCGGGAGTGCCTATCACTACCTGCGGTTTTTTCTTCAACGCGTTTATCTGCCGTTCTATCTCCTGGCCGCCGTAAACCGGAACTATAGCCAGGTTGAAGAAATATTTGGTCAGACGGCGGAATTCTTCGGTGACCTGTATGACCAGCTCGCGCGTGGGGCATAAAACAAGTGCCTGAAGCTCTTTCACTTCGAAATCTATTTTATCTATTATGGGTATCGCGAATGCCGCGGTCTTTCCCGTGCCGGTCTGGGCCTGGCCTATGAGGTCTTTCCCGTTGAGAAGCACCGGTATGGTTTCGGACTGTATGGGCGAGGCTTCTTCGAAGCCCATGTCGGCGACGGCTCTCTGGATTCTTTCGGACAGGTTTAGTTCGTCAAATTTTAATTTTTTCATTGTCGTTTTCTGTAAACTCCTTGTATTTTCTTTGCGCTATATGTGGTGGATTGATGACGCACGGGCCGTTAACGCACCCGCCTTCGCACGACATTACTTCTATGAAATTGCACTGGCCGCAGCCGTTTTGAACATAATTTTTAAGCTCTCTTATAGACTGCCTGGTTATTCCGTTAATATAAACCGGAGCTATTCCGATTTCGGGGCCGCCCGGCGTATTTGCGTTTCCGGCTTTTATTACGGCGTCCATAGCCGCCATGACGCCGCCCGATAAAGCGAAGCCTCTGCCGCGTGGTGAAGCCGGATTTTCGATTAATGCTTCTTCGCAATTTTCGGGAGCTATCTCGAGCGCCTCCATAACAGAACCCAGTTCTTCGATGTTGATTACGAAATCCACCGAGCCGGATTTGAGCGCTTCGCTTTTTTTGCTTACGCACGGACTTATAAATACTATAACCGCTTCGGGATCGCTTTTTTTGACCATTTCGGCGGCGAACTGCATGGGCGTTCTGGTGGTGGAAAAATATTTTTTTAGATCAGGTATGTGCTTGTCGATAAGTTCGATGTAAGAATAGCAGCAGGAGCTTGTTATAAATTTTTCGCCGCTTTTAATGCGCTCGATAAATTCCAGCGCTTCGTGCTGTGACGTAAGATCCGCACCTGAAGCCACTTCTATTACGTCATGAAAGCCCGCTTTTTTGACCGCGGTTATAACGCGGCCGAGCGTCGCGTCGAAGTGGCCCATAACGGAAGGGGCGAGCATGGCCGTTATTCGCTTTCCGGATTTTATGGCATTTAAAACGTCTATAAGCTGCGATTTTTCCATAATGGCGCCGAACGGGCATTTATTTATGCACTTTCCGCAGTATATGCATTTCGAGAAATCTATGCACTCTTTCTGGTGGGCGTTTTTGGATATGGCGTTCACCGGGCAGGCCTCTTCGCACGGAACGGGTATGTAAACTATTGCGTGATACGGGCAGGCCTTCATGCACTTTCCGCAGTTTATGCATTTTTTATTGTCTATAACCGATTGGCCGGAATTAACGTGGATGGCGTCTTTAGGGCATACGCTCATGCACGGGCGCGCCACGCAGCCGCGGCAGGCGTTGGTGGCGAAGTAATTGACCTTGACGCAGGAGCTGCAGGCTTCGTCTATTACCGTAAGCAGAGGGTGGCTTATATTGCCTTCGACGAACGCCCTGCCGTAATAATGTGAAAGCGGCGCCAGCTCGTCGGTCTCCTCTTCGTCGCCGAAGCCTAAAAGAGCCATCAGTCTGTATTTTACTATGGCGCGCGCTTTATATATGCAGCAGCGAGGCGATTCTGAATGTTTCGGAAACATTTCCAGCGCTATGCGGTCGGCTTTCTGCTCGAATTCGCCGGCGAAAAACAATTTCGTAATTTTTTTTATGAGTTCGCGCCTTATCTGTACGGCTTTATTTTCGGCAAACAATTAATTCCTCCGTTATTCTTTTTTGTCCAGCGGCGCGTTAAGAGGCTCGCAGCCTTTAAGGACGAACCTTCCCTTTTCGATTATATTCACGGATTTTTTTCTGGAATCGACCGCCGCGATAAAACCTATGGATTCGTACGGAAGAGTTATATCCACATGGACGTTGGTATAGGCCTTTTCAAGGTCGGTTTTTCTTAAAATAGTCCTTTCGTTGTCGCGCGCGGTTATCTCTTTTTTATTTATCTGATTGTAGATCGGAATATCTTCTACGTAAAGATAGCAGCTGTCGCCGATAGCGAAGTGCGGACCCATTTTTTCGGTTATAAGTATAGGAAGTTTTTGCAATATATCGTATTTTTTCGCGACGGCGTAAGCCAGAGTGTTGGTGCCTATTGCGAATTCGCCTATAGGCAGGCTCTTTTGCAGATTAAAAAGGTTCTGCTCTATATATTTTTTATTTTCGGAGGCCGTTTTGAAATTGGCGCATGAATAATCATATATGACGCCGTTTTTAAATTTAAGGACCAGGTCGATATATTTAAACCCGTCCAGATAAGTTTGCTCAACGTGCAAGACGCCGTCGGTGCCTTTGAGCACCGGAGTGGTAAAAACTTCTCCGGCGGGGATGTTGACGTCGGCGCCGCAGTTGTAAAAATTTGTGTTTTTGAGCGGCTCGGCCAGTTTGTGCATTTTTACGCGGATATCGGTTTTATTTTTGCCCGCGCCCTTTACATGTATGAAATCGGCCCGGTCGAGAGCGTCGATTATTTTTTGCTGCATGAGTATATATTTATTGGTGTCGAGCGTATTGATGCGTAATATTTCTCTGAAAATTTCCTCGAAATTATCGCCTATTTCCGGCGCCGGAAAGGATATTATTGAAAAGCTTATATTTTTATCGGGCACGCAGGTTGAAAATATGGCGGAAGTCTCGTGCACGAGCTTATTGTATAAAGCCTCTTCTTTTTTATTCAGGACGCGTCCGTATTTGCTTTCGGCCGGCGAAAAAGGGGTTTCGCCGAATTTTCCGATCCTTATGTGGCCGCAGTATTTCTGTACGGTCCCCGATAATTTTTCGAACGCTTTTTTATACGACGCGGTGACCGAAGCGTTATATTCTTTTGACAGTAAAGGCTTTTCGTCGTAACGATGGTCGTAATCGGCCTGCCGGTTTGGGTTTGACGATACCACGGAGCTTATTATAGTTTCAAATCCTATTTTACTGAATTCCTCGATCATGGCCTTTATCAGGCGCTCGTATCCGGCGCAGTAAATTATTTTAACGAAATTGCGAGTTCCGCGCGCCTTGTTTTCGGTTGTAAAACCCTCTATAAAAGCGCCGTTAATATGTTTTGCGAGCCTCGAGATTTCGCTTTCGTCCAGTCCGTTTATAAAAGCCGCCGTCTTGATTTCGTTAAAGCTTATGTAGCTTCCGTACCTGAAAAGATAGCGAAGGTCTTCTCTTGACGCCGAATTTATTATGTCCTTGAAAAAACGGAAATCCGGGTTGAACTTTTCGTTGAGCGAGGTTATTCTTTTTTCGTCAAAATTTTTAAGGGTAAGCGCTTTTTCGATTTCGAGAAGTTTTTCTAATTTTATTTCTCCGGCGCTTTTAAAGTAATCGAACAAATTTATAAGCTCTTCGAGATATCGGGCTATCGAATCGGTTTTATGCATGAAAGCGTCTGTTATGGCGAATCTGAAGCCGTAATATATGCCGGATAAGACGGGGCCGGCTTTCGGCCCGAAAAGCCCGGCGCAATAATCCGGGTTGATATAGCTTCTGCCGTAATTTGCGGGAAGAGTTTCGCAGTACAGGTCGTTGTTTTCTATCAGAAGAGATTCGAAAGGGGTATTTTTATAATAATTCCCCGTATTTTTTTTATCTATGGAAAGAGCGGCTGAAAATATGCCGGCGGACTTTATTATGAAATCCTTATATACTTTGCCGATGCCGCATTTTAAAACATCGCAGCTGATGCGTTCCAGTTTTTCAATAAGCCTTATTTTATTTTCTTTTCGGCCGGTTTTATCGTTTTTCATAGCTTGCGCTCCCATGGTTCGAAAGTTTTCGAATAATCGAATATCATTAAAATAACTGCTTAGTATAACACACATGACGCGGTTAGTCAATAAAAAGGGCAAAAGCGGAGGCTTAAAACCTCGAAAAGCTTATTTATAAGTAAACCGGCGGTAATATGGTCGGCCGTCTTAAATCATAACTTGACAATAAAAATCATTTAAGTTAAAATTAGTCAAATTTATAATTTAACTTCGTTTATTGAAATTAAAAAATTTATACATGCCGGGAGTGTCAGACTATGAAAAAGCTTCAAATTTTTTTTCCGCTCATGATCTTGTTATCCGCATTAATCGCCGCGTTCTTATGCGGGCCGGTTTCAGCCCAGGGCCAGTTTCAGACCTTAAATCTCAAGCCCGGATTCAATTTTGTCAGTTTCACGCTGTCCTTGTCTTTGAGCGCTTCGGAATTAAAGAAGCAAAACCCCGCGATAGAAGATATTTATCTTTACAGCGCCAGCTCCGGCACTTTTTTAAGCCTCAGCGAAGGCAGCCTCACGAGCGTCCTTCCGGGCCGCGGCTATATTATTAAATCGGCTTCTTCCGTTTCCATAGAAGTTTCAGGCAGCGTTCCGGCGTCGATAAGCGTTCCGGCGCTGAAATCAGGGTTTAATTTAATAGGATTTTCAAAAACCCCGGAAACGCTTACTTTCAGCCAGCTTATGGCGCGCAGCGCTATTTTGCGGGGCCTGTACAAGTGGTCTCCGGTTTCCGGCGTTTTCATTTCGGTATTGAAAAATAATAACGGCATTATAGAGCAGGTTTCCGGAACCGATCCGCAGATGATGGCGCACGCAGCCCGCTACAACGTCGAGCGCGGCGCCCAGATCATCGACATCAACATGGG
>MWBZ01000173.1 GCA_002069765.1 bacterium ADurb.Bin243 | reverse complement strand
CCGCCGGCGCGGCGGGCGCCGGTTCGATATTTTTTACGGCCTGAATTTCTTCGGGCTTTTCAATGCGCGGCGGTTCGGGCGCCGGAGCAGAAGCGGGCAAAATTTTGATTTCGCGGGCCAGGTCCCTGTCCGTGGTTATTATTTTTCTTGTCTTTTCAAGGTTGGAATGAGCTCCTGCGAACCTGTATTCTATAACGCCGGCGTTTTTGGGCTGCGGGGATTTTGTTTGGACTACTTCCGCGACGGGCAATTTTTCTGCCGCCGGGGCGCAGGAAACTTCTTCTTTCTTAGTTTCTGCTGGCGGTTCCTGGGTTTCTTTTATGCCGAGGAATTTTTTCATGTCGAATTTATCGTCCACGTTCGGCATCTTGTTTTCGACTATCTTCGGGTATTTTTCTTTGTCGAGCTGCGCGTAGCGTGAATCTCTGCCTACGACTTTAGGAGTTATGAAAATTACAAGTTCAGTTCTTTCCGAGCCTTTAAGTTTGCTTTCAAACATATTTCCGATTACCGGAAGCTTCGCGAACCATGGCACCTTGTTGGCGCTGTTGAATGAGCGGTCGTTGATGAGCCCTGATATTATTAAAGTTTCGCCGTTCTTGATTTCGACGAAGTTCGAAGACTGCCTGCTGCTCGTTCTTGGAACCGAACCGTACTGGCCGAAGTTGACGTTTTCCACGAAGGAGCCGATCTGGACGTTTATATTCATTCTTATAACGTCGTTCTGGTTGATATTGGGGGTTACTTTTAAAGTAACGCCGGGAGCGGGGGAAACGTATTCCGGCGTCGGAAGAAGAGTTCCCGTCGTTCCCTGGGGGGTATATTTAAGATATGGAATATTGTCGGTAACGCCGAAAGTCGCTTCTTTTTTGTCTAAAGTAACGGTTGACGGCGAAGAAATAAGCCTTGCGTGGCGTTTCTGAAGAGAAGGAAGGATCTTCATCGAGAAATGGTCCGAACTGATCTTTCCGTAATCTAAAGCGAAATCCATAGTGCCGTCGCTGATCTTGACGCTCTTGTTGTTGAGCGCCGTAGATAAAGGGTTTGATCCGCTGTACAGCGTGTCGTATATCCAGTTGAGAGTGTTTTTCATGTCGTCTGTGAGGCTGACTTCCACGATTTTAGCTTCTATCAATACCTGAGGCGTAGGGGCATCGAATATTTTCACCATTTTTTCCATTTTTTCAATGGTGGCGGGCTTATCTATCAGGACGAGAGAATTGGTCCTGTCGTCTTTAATAATAAGGCCGTCCGGAGATTTAAGCTTGCCTAAGGCTGTTTCCAGTTCGGCGGCTATAGCGTTTTGCAGCGTTATTATGCGCGTCGTTTTATCGTTGGCGCTTTCATAGTAATTTTTAGGAATCGTCGCGGAAGGCAGATATGCGTTTCCGCTGAATTCCGCCGAGGCGCCTTTTCCGTATGAATTGGGCGTTTCTTTGGCGCTTTCTACGGCCTTTATTTCGAGAATATCCCTGGTGTTTCCGATAGTGGCCTGCGGGTACTGCGCTTCCGCAGCCTGGAGGGCCTGAGCGGTTTGCTGCTGCGGTGCGGCCGCGGGAACGCTCATTTCGAATTTTTGCCCGGTTTCCGCCGAAGGCGCAGAAGCCGAAGCGGTGGGCGCTTTCTGGGCCTTATCCTTTACTTCGAGCAGATTGAGCAGGCGGGGATAATAAAGCAGGGCGATTTTTTCGACCTGGTCGCTTTCGTACGTGCTGGATACGGAGCCTTTGAGCACGGCGGTATCTTTGGCGACGTGTATGGAAACCGATTTTGCGACTTCAGGACCCATTATTTCATTGATTTTGGTCTGCATTTCGATTACGTCGTCGTAAACTTTTATAATGAATGTTTTAAAGTCGTTGTCCGTCCAGATATGCAGTTCCGTCCTTCCGACTTTAACGCCGAGAAGTATTATTTCGTTTTTTGATAAAACGGTATATTCGGCTATGCCGGGGTTACCGACGGACACTCTTTTTATGGGTTCGGAAATATTTACTATTTTCGATGTGCCGGCGGCTATGGTGTAAACGCCCTGGCCCTGGCAGTAAGCTTTGTCCGCGCCAGTCATAAAGGCCAGTATGAAAAGCGCGAGCGAAAGCATGGCAAAAATTTTTAACTTTTTTGTTTGAGGCATATTATTTTTCTCCCCCTTTATATTACTTAACATTGATTACTGTTTTTTGAATGCCTTTATACATTTCTACGCTCTTTTCCACCGGCTGTACTACTCCGGCAGGAGTTAGAGGGCTCAGCGCCTGGGCGGCCGATTGAGGGCCGCGCGGGCCCCGGTAGCCGTCGTCTTCCATCGCGTCGGGGTTGAAATTAGGATCGCGCGGATCCAGGGCCGCTTTTCTTCCTGATTTATCCCTTGCGTCTTCCGAAGGTTTAGCTTTTCCGTAAAATATTTCAAGAGCTTCTTTTTTGCTGAGCATTTCGCCGCCGATTACAACTTCTTTTGTCTGGCCGGCTATCGCGATTTCCTGTGTCTGGCCCGGCAGCGCATCGCTTTTTTTCTTTAATTTAGCTAATTTTTCTTCCATTTCCAGCTTGGACCTGAGCAAAAGGTAAAAACTCACTTTATTTCTGCTCTGTGAAACCAGCGTTATAATTTCCGCTTCTTCCGGTGTAGCCGCGAAGGTAATCTGCTGTACGGGAGTCGCTTTGATGCTCGTCTGAGGCGGCGCGTTGGGGTCTTTAGGGTTGGGGGTCACCACGACGCCGTCGGTGGGTGAAGTGGGCAGTTCCGAACCGATGGATAATACCTGCACTCCGGATAATATAGTTCTGATGGGCATTGAAACGCCGGCGTCGTTGAAAAGGCCGACGATATCAACGAAATCGCCTTCTCTAACAAAGCCGCCGACCGATTGCGTAACGCTTACCGCTATGGTTACCGCTCTTTTTCCGGCCGGGACAGCTTCGGAAAGGCGTTTGGGAACGAACGGCTTGATCGGAGCCACATTGTCTATCGTAAACGCTTCAGATACTTTAATTTTTTTAACCGCTTCTTTTCCGATCAAATTAGCTTCCGAAGTTATGCCTTTTCCGCCGAGTTTTATAAAAGCTTCGTCGGTATCGAACGTATCGAATCTTTTGAATAATTCGGGCGTGATTTCTGTTTTTTCCTTGATATTAGCCGTCGCCCTGAAAATCACCTCGGGTTTTGCGGGCTTGACTTCTTCCACGACTTTCGGCTTTTCGACTGGTTTTTTCGGGCCCATGTTCATGGCCACGAAAATCGCGACGATGCCGACTACGACTGCCATTAAGAATCTCCGGTTCATATAAAACCTCCTAAAAATTTATGTTTTTTGTATTTTGTCAATATAAATAAACTGCAAAAACCCCACTTCATTTAACTTTATCGGAAGTAAAATGATTTAATTAACGGCGTAAATATATTTTTGGACCGGTGACCATACTGGTATAAAATTAAGGCCCTGCATTTTATAATGCCGGGCCTTAATTTAAAAGGAGATTATTTAATTATTTACTTTTTGAAGTTTTCTTATTATTTATTTAAGATAACCTACGAATTTACCACGGACTTCTCCGTAGCGTAGCGAACCCTCTTCGTTATAAAGCGGGTCTGCATTCGGGTGCGCGGTAGTGTCCGAAAGATAGAACAACGCGTATCTTTTGATTCTGACCTTATCGCGGCCTACGAGTTTATAAATGAATTTAGGCGTATTTTCAAGGTTCTGGGTTTTGGTGTAAACGGGCGCGCCGGTGGTAGTATAATTAGTGACTATCGGCACCAGCACGAACCGTGATGAGCCTTCGCTATAGTTTTTATAAGTCCTGGGGGCCGCTTCGCCTTCAGGCCGCGGGGTCTCTGAATCGTCGGCGTAGAGCTTTGCGATAGCGGCGTTCGTGGCTTCCTCGTAGCAGTAAGGTATCGAATCTACCAGAGGGGTGGTGGCGATATCGCCGGGGTAGGAGGTCGTGATTTCGCCGAAAAGCGGCTGTCCGCAGCCGTATAAAATTCCGGCTTTATAATCTTTTTCGTCTTCGGTATAGCCGTCGCTCTGGTTGTTCCAGTCGAGAGAGCCGTAAGACATGGAATTTGCGTTAGGCGGGTTGTTGGAGGAGAACGAGCCTATTATTACGTTATCTAGTATAAGCCTGTAGGTAGAAACGAAACGCGGATCGTGGCCGCCCAGGAAAGAAAACCAGCCGTCGCCGTATTCGGCGCCCAGATATTTAACTTCGCTGGTAGTGTCGCCTACATAGGCGAGTATATTGACAGGAGAATCGTAAGGGCCCGTAGTCGGCTTAACGAATCCGGTCTTGAAGGCATTGGTGGTGCCGCTGAACGCGGGATAATTTTTCTGGTGGCTCTGGGTTATGCAAAGAGGGCGTTTAAGGCTGTCTGCGTTGAAAATTTGCGTTTCGAGAGTCATGGGGCCGTCGAATGCGTCGATCGCCTCCGCCGCATTGGGAGCGTCTTTAGAAGGATCGAACCCGGTGAACGCGAAGGTGAATTTGTAGTCGTTGAGAGGAACGCCGGCTTCATCGCAGGCCAATACCCTGTCAATGGTTTCGGTAGCGCAGCACATGGTGAACATATATCCGCCCTTTGTGACCCATTCCCTTATTTTATGAACTACCTGGTATTTGCCGGAATATGCCGCGGCGGCGAAGGCCGGTTCGGGCATGAAAAGACTCGCGAATGCGCCTTCGGGCCCGCCTCTAGCTTTATCAGCTTTAACGGCGTTGGAATTTTTAGCGTGCGTGCCGGAACAAGCCGCTGAAGAATATTTTGATTGGCGCGCTCCGCCGGTGATATTTCTGAGCGAGCCTATTTGATTTTCAAGAGAACGGTTTATGTAATTTTTGTCGAGGTAAGGTTTTTTTGCGGCCGCGAAGAAATTATAAAGCTTTACTTTAGCCGAGGCCGTCAGGCTTTCATATGAATTATTAGCGCGGTCGAGTATTTCTTTAAGCGGTTTTAAATATTGATATTCGGGTTTGTGAGAGTCCACATACGCCGGAACTTGAGTGTTCGCATAATCTATCTGGTGAGGCCCGGTGGTTATCTGCGCCGTAACATAGGCCGTATCCACGACGCGCATCACTACCCTGAAGTAATTATCGAAAGATCTTCTGACGCTGGTTACGCCGACGGATGCGAGGTCGATTTCGGCGGTGAAAAGGCCGTTGCTGTTATTGGCAAGATTAAAAAGAGCCGTGGAGACGGTTTTGGGTTTGCCGCGCTTTTCTTCGGCCACGCTGGGGTTGTTTTTATAGTTGTCGGCGTCGAAAGTATTGAATTCGGAAAATTCTAACTTGAAATCGCTGGTGGTTACGCTGGAGTAATTTACTTTAGTCGCGGCGAATGCCGGCGACGCGTTAAAGACTATATAGAGCTTGCCGTTGGAATTAAATATGGGATAAGGAGTGGCGGCGCTTGTGTCTGAGCGCGTACCGTTGGATTTTATATCGTACGACGAGCCGAAATATTTATTATTGCTTACTATCGCTCTCAGCTCAGAATTGCTGGAAAAAAGAAAGAGTTCTTTTACAACGTCGTAAACTTTTGGAAAAGAATCCTGTATTTTAAGGTTGAGGACCCACATTCCATAGTGAAGGGCGCCGAGGCTGCCGAGACTGCAAGAGCCCGAATAAGTTTCATCCATATTGTTGGTAAGATCCGTAAGGTTATAGGCGTGGGCTCCGCCGTAGCCGTACCAGTTTGCCGCGCAGCATAACTTGACAGTTTTGGCGGTTATGTCGAATAAGTTTACTACATTCGACTGCAGCTTGTAATAAATAGTTGAATTATTGGCGAAAGCGTAATCGGCAGAAGAAAGGGAGAGGCGGGCGGAAAGCGCCGAAGATTGAGTTTCGACGTTGGTGCCGGTGACGTTTATTACTTTGTTTGGAGTGTATGTTTTTCCGGATGCGTCCTGAAGACTGAATTTAACCTGCCAGACGCCGTTGTGAACATTATCGTACGCGCTCCAATCGAACGAGCCGGTATAGGTGAAATCGTTGTTATTAGTTAAATTTATATTTGAAACGGCGTGCTTATTGTCGCCCGTGTGGTAAGCGCATTCTACGCCGAAATTGGCCGTCAGCATATTCGCTTTATCAAGCTCGGTCGTGACGACCTTTACGTACATCATATAGTTTACGCTTCTATCGAATGAATCGTTATTCGTTGAAAAAGTCGAATTGCGCGATGTGTAAAAAGTGAAAATGGGATCGATCGAATAAGGATATTCGGGCGTGGAGCGGGTTTCATTGGCCGCTTTAATGGTTAAAGCGGCGGGCGCGAGCATGGGCAC
>MWBZ01000172.1 GCA_002069765.1 bacterium ADurb.Bin243 | reverse complement strand
GCCCGCCATGCTTCGCGATATTATCCGCTTTTGCCAGAATGGTCGAAGGCGGGCTTATTGCGGATGCGGTGGCCACGCTCGGATCCCTCAATATTATCGCGGGCGAGCTCGACAGATAGCATCTGCCGGCGCTCGAACATTAAAATGAATTTTTATATTGCAATTATGAAGTGAGGTAAGAAATTAATGGAATTATTAGACGCTATAAAGCATGTATTGATTAAAAACAAAAAACCTATGCATTTTAAGGAAATCGCCAGGGTCATAAACCTTGAAAAACTGGTCGAGAAAAAGGGTACGCAGACGCTTGAAACCGTTATCGTCACAAGGCTCGCGCTCGAAGTCAGAAAGGCCGAAAAACTCAAACTCCAGACCGAGTTTTTAAAGCTGGCAAACGGCATGATCGGCCTTAAAAATTACAGTGAACCCAAAATCGAAGAGGCCCCTGCTGAAATTATAGAAATTCATGCGCCTGTCGCGGCGGCGGCGCATGCAGAAGCCGTGGAAACGCTTCCTGACGGGCTCGAAGGCTATCTCGCGTCCAATTATCTTAAGCTTAAATCGCAGTTTATCGAAAAATTAAATAAACTTCCATTTCTGGTTTTCGAGCGTCTCGTCGAAAATTTATTGCGCGACCTCGGTTTCGCCAAATATACCGTGGTAAACCGCCGTACCGACGGCGGCATAGATTACGCCATTAATTTTCAACATTTCGCCAGCAACGTGAATATGCTCGTGGTTATCAGGCGCTGGCCGCCGCAGCGCAAATATAGCGTTAAAAACGCCGAAGAACTTATAAAAATAATGACGAACCATAAGTTTAATATGGGAGCGATTATTTTATTTTCCGAGTACGACGCCGACGTTTGCGAATACGTAAAAGCCAATTCGCCTTATCCGATAATGATGCTCACCATAGATCAGCTTGCCGCCATGCTTATAAGCCGCGGAGTAGGGGTTTCTAAAAATCTTATCGAAACATACAGCATTAACGATAATTATATAAGCGTCCTCGAAACCGAAATAAGCCAGAAAATTGAAAAACATAAAAAAAGCGCGGTTCCTAACGCGCCCAAAAACTTGAAAACTAACAAACCTAACGGGAGGCAGGGCTTTTATGGATTTAAAAAACATCATCAAAATAACCAGAACAAAAACAACCCTCAGTAATTCATCCGTGAACGGTTCAAAAAAAATAAATAATAACTTTAAGCGTCTGGCCGGATTATTCATAACGGCTTTTGCGGTCATGTCGCTTTTTGCGGCCCCGCTATGGGCGGCGATGACCGCCTGCCAGCATTGTAAAAAAATCGTAGACGATCAGAACAGCGTATGCCCCTATTGCCTCGGCGACCTCGGCGCGCCGGCCGTAACCGCCTCTCCGTCTAACGTTAAAGGCGCAAGCGGCGGCCGCGAAGCCGCAACCGCGCCTTCCGGCGAAGAACGGGCGGCGGGCGGCGAATCGGTTATTATAACCGAACAGCAGGTCAAGGCTTTTCTCGAAGACCCTGTCTTAAAATCATTTCACTCTAACTACGCCGGCCAGAAAATCACGCTCGAAAACGTCCGGCGCGACGATTCGAACAACGATAAGTTTAAAATAACCGGAACCGCTTTTAATTCCAGAAATAAGCCGCTCGATACGGTCGGAAAGCTCATAAGCCTTTTAGACGAACAGGCTGTCGTAATGCAAACATACCTCAATCATGCCGCTAAGGTGGATATAAACGACCCCACTCTCGTAAATTACACGATCACCCTGAAAATCGACCCTAAAAACAAGGTGTTTTCAAAGCTGGCAAGCGCTTCTCAGCCCCTCGAATTCACTTTTATGGTTCCGCCTTCTAAAACCGAAACCGTAAACGTTAAAATTTTGAAAATAAATGCCGATTCTGAAAGTGTGCTATACGATATGCAGAACAAATCCGGCGATAAGGTCAGTTTAAATCTGATCGCCGAAGGCGGGATGAGAATCGTTGTAATGATAGACGGCAAAGTCGCCTATGAAAAAAAATATTGAGGTGCATATAAATGAACAGCGGCGTTAATTCACAGAAACTTTTTTACGTAATTTCCTCTTTTTTTCTTCTCGTGCTGATAATTTTTACGCTCAGGGTAAATTACGCAAGCTCCGCCTCTAACGGCGAAGACGGCGCACTTAAAACTTTCGCCGCCAACATGCAGGCTTCATCGCCTTCAGCCGCGGCGCCTCAGCAATCACGGGCCGTTACAAACGGGCAGAACGAAGTTTCAAAGCTCGAAGAAAAAGAAGTTTCCGCCGAAGAAAAGCCGGTTCCGGCAGAAACGGACGCAGCCGCCGCACAGGCCGGGGCCTCTAACGCGCCCGATTCGATAGCTTCGATAATATCGGTCGAAAAAATAAAGAAAATGCCCGGCGATTTTTCCATAGTCGTAGATAAGAGCCGCTATCTGCTCAAGCTATATAAAGGCGGAAAGCTGGTTAAAAAATATAAAGTGGCTATAGGCCGCAATCCTGACGGCGCAGACAAGAAGGCCAAAGGCGATCTGCGAACGCCAGAGGGCAATTTTCATATAGTCTCGATCCATAAAAGCGACAAATGGCTTCATGAAGGAAAATTCGCTTACGGGCCGTGGTTTTTAAGGCTTAAAACCCCGTGGCAGGGCATAGGCATCCACGGCACCGACGAGCCGGAAAGCCTGGGTAAAAAGGCGTCGGAAGGTTGCATCAGGCTTCATTCCGATTGCATCACAGAGCTCAAAAAACTCGTGGAAGACCAGGTCGTGAAATCCAAAAAAAAGGTGAAAGTCGATGTCCTCGCTAAATGCGAAGACGGCGAAGACGAATAAATACGGCCCGTCAGGGTTTTATAACTATAAAAATCACAGGCAGGCGCCGGGACGCCTGCCTTTATTTAATTTTACGGTGCGGTTTAAACGACTATGGATTTAATTAAAATTCTTTATTTAAAAAGAAAACTGCATTTGATCGTCATTGGGCTGGCTTTTTTCATTTTTGCGATAAGGCTTTATGACGGCCCGCTGCGCACATACGACGAGTGTTATTACGCGGGCCAGGCCAGGGAAATCCTTGTGACGGGCGATCCTTTCACGATGCATCACGCGCTTAGGAATAATTATGAAAACGATCCCGTTTATCTGTGGTCCATGGCGGCCATGTTCAAACTTTTCGGGGCGAGCGAGTTCTGCGCGCGCTTCCCTTCGGCCGTTTACGGCGCTCTCAGCGTAGTTACGGTGTTTTTTACCGCTAAACTTATCGGAAGTTATATTTTCGCGCTTTCGGCGGCCGTTATTCTGGCTACCACATGGGAATTTATTAGATTTGCCCGATACGCTCATCTGGACGTATGCCTGGCTTTTTTTACATGCGCGGCCGTTTACTTTTTTTTCAGGCATGAGCTTACGCGGGTAAGCAAGCCTTCTAAAAGCTTTTATTATGCCGTTTTGGGCGGCTTGTGCGCGGGCCTCGCCATTCTTTCAAAAAACATTCTGGGAGCTTTTTGTGTGGCCGCCATGGCCGTTTATTATATTTTGCGCCGCGATTTCAAGGCGCTTTTCAGCCCCGGTTTTATAGCGGCCGCGTTTTGCGCCGCGGCGCTTCCGGGAACGTGGTATATTTACCAGTATTTAGTCAACGGGCCGGTTTTTTTTTACGTCCATTTCGGCTATATTCTTTTCAGGCGGGCGGTCGATAATCCGGTAGAAGCAGCGCCGGCTTATCAATACCTTAAAATTATCGCTCTGACCTATGTGCCATGGCTTGTCCTTCTGGTTCCCGGAATTTATCTTATATTTAAAGATTATCTCGCCGGCGCTGGCTTGAAAAAAAGTCCCGTACGCCCGGTAATACTATACAGCGCGGTTTTCGTTACGCTTTATATAGGCGTTATGAGCCTTTCGAGCGCCAAGAAAGGCTGGTATATTATGCCGGTCTATCCGCAGTTCGCTTTGATATGCGCTTTCGCGCTCGAGCGCTATTTCGCCAGCGGCGGAACGGCCCGGGCGGCCGCTCGAAAAAATTATTTGAAATTCGTTTCCGGCGCCGTTTTATTCATGTTTTTCTGCGCTTTCGCGCTGGGCGTATTTCCGGTAAAGTTGTATAAGACCGATAACGCCGAATATAAAAATGAAATCGCTAAATTCGCGGCGGCGTTTCCGCTCAAACCGTACGATAAAACTCTAAGGTTTCAACCGGTGGAATTCGATTGCGATTATTTCGACTATCAGCTTCCGCTGCTTTTTTATACCGGCGTTATTCCAGAGCAGTCCGTTAAAGCGGCCAAATTGAAAATCTCTCCCGCGGACGCCGGAACGATATTTTTCTGCGAAAGAAAAAAGCTGGGCCGAATTTTGAGCGAATCGGGAACGGCCGGAGAATCTTTGGAAACGCTTCTTTCGACCGACAACTTCGTTATTTTCAGGCTTAAGCCTTAAGCCGCTGAAAATTATTAAAAAACCTCGTTTGATTTTTGTTTTTAAAGCTAAATTAAAATAAGGAGAAAATTAAAATGCCTAAGATTCCGGATATTTTTGTTGTAATGCCGGCATATAACGCCGAAAAAACGCTCATACAAACTTATAACGACATTCCAAAGGACATCGTGAAAAAGATAATACTCGTCGATGATAAAAGCCACGATCAGACGGTTAAAGTCGCTCGCGACCTGGGGCTTACCATATTCGAGCATCCGGTAAATAAAGGATACGGCGGCAACCAGAAGACCTGCTATACCATGGCGCTCGAGCAGGGCGCGGAAATAGTGGTTATGCTGCATCCGGATTATCAGTATGACCCTAAAATAATGGCAAAAATGGTAAGACCGATCATAAACGGCTCGGCCGATATAGTTCTCGGCTCGCGCATGCTCGACGGAAGCGCGCTTCCGGGCGGAATGCCGAAATATAAATACGCGGCCAATAAATTTCTTACGTTTTGTGAAAACGTCGTTTTAGGGCTGAATTTATCGGAATACCATACCGGTTATCGGGCGTACAGCAGAAAAGTCCTCGAAACTCTTCCTTTCACCAAAAATTCCGATAATTTTGTTTTCGACCAGGAATTTCTTATACAGGCGGTTTATTTCGGGTTTAAAATAACGGAAGTAGCCTGCCCGTGCAAATATATGGACGACGCTTCGTCGATCAGCTTTAAAAATAGCGTGGTTTACGGCCTTTCGACGCTGCAAACGCTGGCGAGATATCTGGGGCACAAGCTGTGCCTTAAAAATTCGAAATTTCTGGAAAATTAAATGAATTTAGCGGCTTCGCGCGCTTTGACGGCGCCCGCGAGAGCGGCGAGTTTTGTCTGGAAGTGCGGGGAGCCCGCTTTAGATACGATCGAATCGGCTTTTTTGATTTCTTTTTCGTCGCCGTAGATATTGATTATGAAAATATTTTCGATTACTTTTGTTTCGCTGGATGCCTGTTTGCGGTATTTTTCGAGGCAGTCTTTGTAATTCTGGCAGTAGCTGCAGCAAATGTCGGGGTCTTTATTTTCGCCGCGGTGCCATTTTATGCGGCATGTATTGTACTTGTTGCATTGCGCGCAGCAGGACCATTTCATGCTGGTAAGCTCGCGGGTTCGGATCTCTTCGGCGAGAACGGAAAGCTTTATAAGGCAGTCTAAGTCGGTTATATTGTTGATTATATTGCGCGCGGTTTCGACTTCTTCCTCGTTTCCGTTTATATTGATCATGAAAATTTCTGAAACGATGCGCCTGGATTTTTCGAGTTTCTGGAATTTTGCCAGGCAGCGGTCGAAATTCTGGCAGTAACTGCAGCAGTATTGGGCCATCTGGCGCTCGCCGCGGTACCATTTTATGCGGCAGTTATGAAAGCGTTCGCATTTGTCGCAGAAACAGCAGTTCCAGTCCATATGCGTTATTTCGCGCCTTTTTATTTCTTCGATCAGTACGGCGAGTTCGACTATCTTTTCTATGTTTTGCGGATCGTTAATTAAATAGCTGATAAGATTGGCGACGCTCTTTTTTTCGTGCTCCGTGCCATACATATTCGATATTGCGATTTCTTCGAGAAAGCATACTTCATTTGAAGACATACGTTCCAGCTTTCATTTAATTAATTTTTTATTTCAGCCTTTCTTTGCGGCCCATAAAAGTTTTATCGAAACATCCCGCGATTTTCAAGGCTTTTTCTATTAAAGGCTTCAGCTTTTCGGGCTTCAGCGATTGGCCTGCGTCCGAAAGGGCTTCCTGAGGCTTATCGTGAACTTCTATCATTATTCCGTCGGCTCCGGCGGCCACTGCGGCCAGTGAAAGGCTTTCGACCAGATTCCAGGCTCCCGCGGAATGCGACGGGTCCACTATGACCGGCAGGTGCGACACTT
>MWBZ01000171.1 GCA_002069765.1 bacterium ADurb.Bin243 | reverse complement strand
GCCCGCCGCGGTTTCATATTTAAACTGATTAAGCGGAAAAGAGCTTAATTTATTGGATATCAATTCGCTCGATTCCGCCGCCATGTAAGTCTGGTTTTTACTCAGATCGATCTGCCTGGTTAAGACTTCCAGGAAACTTCGTTCGTATTTTGCCGCCGTTTCCGCCATAAAAGGTTCGGGCCTGGCCTGCTCCGTTTTAGGCGGTGAAGCCGTAGCAGCTTTGGTTAGTAGCATAAATCACCTCCGTATATGCTTTAACTCGAAGGTATAGTTGTTGCGTGAAATAAACTATTCCTATGAAGTATATCGGAGTTTAAAATATAAAATTAACGGCGGCTGGAAAAAAATAAGATTTTTGAAAGGACTGTCCGGACGCGCCGAAGAAAAATCCGGCGTCCGCAAAGTTTAAATAAGGCGGCTCATTTTCGTTCTTAATTCTCGACTTGCTTAAAAATGTTTCACTCGAACGATTTGAAAAAAGGACCGATAAGGTTATTCATATTTCCAGACCATTATTTTGTCCCGGTCGAGCTTATCTCTATAAGCCACGTAGGGAACGTTCTGGTTTATTTCCAGCGATATGTCTTCGACGTCGGTCGAACTGAAATTTCGCCTTCCGAGCGCGGCCCACTTTCCTCCCGCATTGCTCATTACGGTTATGCGTTTTTCTTTTGTGTAATCTACATATGCCGCGTATAAAACGCCGTTATAATCGCTGAGCGAGCAGTAGGCGGCCGGCCCGTCGGATATTCCGCCGCCGTCGGCGCTTTTCCATGCTGAACCGTCGTAATATGCCGCTTTGAGCTTTGAATTGTCGGAGCCGTCGCAGTAAGCTATATATAGCCGGCCTTCTACGGCCCTGAAGTTAAGGTGCGCCGCATAAGCCGGCGAAAAAGCCTGGCCGCCGATATGCTCCCATATAGCCAGCGATTTGTTGTATTTTAAAACGCTGATTTTATTCACGGCCGTTTTTTCTATATATGCTACGTAAGGCGTATCTTCTAAGACCGCCAGTTTTATTTCTTTCGCGCCCGCGCTCGATATAGCCGCTGCGCCGAGCTGCGCCCATTGCTCGCCGTAGCGCATAAAAGCGTAGGGCCTGTCGAAATTATCGCCGTTGCAATAGGCTATGTAAAATTTATCGTTGGTGCGGTCTGAAATTTTAAAATCCATATAATTGGCTTTTTTATGCGTGAAACCGGGTTTGCCTATATATTGCCACTGGTTATTTATAAAGCCTGTTACGCTTATCCTGTTTTCTTCGCTCGACTCGGTATAAGCTACGTACATTACATTTTTATAGATGACGAAAGAATAATAATCCGCTGAGGTAAAGCTTGCGCCGCTTTCGTTGACGAGCCTCCACAAAAAGCCGTCGAACCTTCCCACGCTCACCTTTGAAAAGTTTCCCGTATTTATGAACGCCAGATGCGGCACCAGGTAATCGAAATGTAAAATAGGCGCCCGGCCCGGCTTAAGCATGAAATCTATATCGCCGACCATTTTCCAGTCCGCGGCGGGCGGTTTTGGATCGGGCGGAGGGTTTTCGCCGAAAAAGTGGTCGCTGGTGCCGTCTTCGCGGCAGGCGCAAATGAATAATGAAAAGAAAACGGCAAAAAAGAATATTAATAAAATTGAATATTGTTTCTCGTGCGGATAAAAAGTTTTATTTTTCATCACTATAAATTACTCTCATTAAATAAAAATGCTTGCCGTCATATTTATGCTCTTTCAAATTGAAAGAGAGTATAATCTTATTATTAATTTATTATTTTGTCAACAAATTTTATATTCAGCCGCTTTACAAAATTCAATTTTTCGTTTATAATTATCCTAACAAAAAAAACGGAGGTAGTTTAATGAAAAAAATTATAATCGCTTTAGTGGTGTTATCGATGCTTTTTACCGTAACATCGGCTTTCGCTAAATCAAAAGACGAATCGCAGCTTAAAAAAGCGGCCGAATTAAACGCCCGCGCAGGCGAAACCGGCGCAGAAGAAGAGCCAGTTCCCGCCGATCAGGCCCCTAATGGAACGCCTTCCGCTCCTTCGGTTCCCACGCCCGAAGACCCGTCCGCGCCTATCGATGAAAAAGTCAGCCAGTACTATTGCGTTATCCCCAACGATCACGTTAAAAATCTCGAAACGCTTTGCGCAAAATATAACGCGCCCATGAGCGTATATCGTTCGTTCAACCAGCTTATCGTGTTAAAAAGACTCGGCGTTTTAGTTAAAGTCAACCCTAAAGATACTTATTTCATTAAAAAACTCCGCGCTAATTTTAACGCGAAGCCGTTAAGAAAAGTTTCTTTGAAAGTCAGCGTATCGGTTAATTCGGTTACTTACGGCGTTAACAACGCAGCCGAAGCTTCGGTTAAAAACGAATTCGAACCCAACGAAGAAATCATGAACGCTATGCTTAAAACGCCTTACGGCTATCACAACACCATGTTTAAAACCATAGCTAAAACATTCCCCGGCCTTCTCGATAAAGTTACCGTTAAAACCAACGATTATCTCGGCCTCGGCAAGAAACGCAAAATATTATTCAACCCTATCGTAACTATCGAGCTCACCGCTTTAAATATGAACGGCAAAGATAAGCATGTAACCATGTTCTTCCAGCAGTTCGCATATAAAACAATCAAACACGACGCCAGCTACCAGTGGGGAAAATAATCGCCTGTGCGGTTATAAAATAAAAAAATAAATCCATTATAAAGAAAAAGACGCCGTTTTAATGGCGTCTTTTTCTTTTGATTTAGTTTTCCCGGGGGTCGATTTAGGGGCGATCGTATATACTTTTTATTAACGGTTTGGGTTAAAAATTTTATCTATTTTAACCTGTCAGCTTTGATTTCGGCGTTATTCCACGATTCGCGGAGGCGCGCTAAAAGAATGTCGCGCATCACTTCGTGCGCCGTTTTTTGACCCGGACGTTCGTTCGTCAATGGCAACAACTCCTTATATTATTCGGCGGAATTATACATTTCGCGTAAAACCGCTTTGATAAGCAAATCTACTTTATCGCTCTGGATGCCTGTCATATTCATTTGTTTCGTGTTATATAAATTACCGAGTGTTAAAACGTAACTTGAATTCATCATTGTTACCATCCTCCATACTGATTTTTAATTTTACATACTTTTTCGATGGCATATTTAGAACTTCAACTCATACCGGATATCATTGCGGACTCTCCGGCATTTATTACAAGCGCTGCTACATACATTTTTCTTTATACAAAATATATATCGGCTGTTTTTTAAATTAATTTAGCTTTTTTCGAATTTATCCGCAACGGCAAAAAAAATCCGGCGAAGAATTTTTTAACTCTTCGCCGGAAGTATTATAAAGCGTTACCGGTATTGCCGGTCAAGTTTTATCGATTGAATTAATTCGTTTTTATTGCGTTCTGATATTCTTCGATGGCTTTCATGTACTCGTTCTGGAGCTGGTCGAGCGTTGACTGAACGGGATTAGCGCCGCTGAGATAGTCTATATATTTTTTATATGCGGCGTCCATTTTATTTTTGGCGGCCGATAAAACGCCGCTATCTACTTTTGTTACGCCTGTAGCCTTTACCCGTCCGTTTTTATCGAGCGTTACGTTGTCGTAAACCACGGTGGTCTGATTGCCGTCGTTATATATCGTATTGGTGTTTGAAATGTATGTAGTAGTTCCGCTGTTGACGTTAGTTACCGTATTTGTAGTCCTGTTGACATTGCCGTTTAAATCGGCCGCGTTATCCACTACCGTTACGCCGGGATTGGCGCCGTAGCGTGAAAGTTCCGAGCCGCCGCGGCTTACGTTTTCGAACGCTTTTACCGCTTCTTCGTAGCGCGCCTGGGCATATTTGAGTTCTCCGCGATATTTAAGCTTTTCGAACAGGCCGGCCGAATCGTATTGCAGCTTGATTTTTTCATAATCGCGTTTCGCCCTTAATAATTCGAGCTGCGCCTGCGCTTTCTTATCGCCGAAGAGCGCCTTGAATTCGAGAACGCTTTCGTTGATTTGATCGATTCCCTGCACTATTCCGCCGGAATTGGGGTTCGCGACTTCGTACTGGCGTACCTGCTCCGCCGCCGTTACATAATATTTTTGGGCGTCTTTATAATTAGAAAGAGCGTCGAGTTTTTTAAATAAATTAAGCCATGAAATCGATTTATATTGCTGATTGAGCCTATCCGCCATATTTTTAGCGCGTATTTCGTCCAGTTTTAATTTAGCCCACCTGTCGCCGAGCAGCGCCATTCCCTCGAGCGCTTTTTCCGAATATACCGTTTCGGGATTGCCTGAAACTCTGCCCGGATCGATCCTGTTTATGGGAGTAGTGACCGGCGGGTTGACGTTCTGGTTAGCCATTGGGTTTATGGCGTTGTTTACCGAGCCGATTATTTCGTTTACACGGCCGCTTATGGTCCTTGCAGCCCCGTTATTTACTACGACGGTTTGTTCGTTTGCGGAAATGCGCGTAATGCCGCTGTTTATTGAATTGGTCGTAGTGGTAACGACGCCTCCTGCGCGGTCGATTGTCGTGCTTGAAACGGTTTTTACGTCTCCGGAAACCTTTTTAACTTCGTCGTTGACGGTTTTTACCGTGTTATTCACGGCTGAATTAAGCCGTTCGACCGATTTATTTATATCGCTTTCTATGCGGCCGATTGATTTATTGAGGTCGTTAACCGATTTATCTACCGAGTTAAGAGTTTCGTCGAGAGAATCCAGAAACGATTTGGCTGAGGCGTTTTGAGGGCTGCTTAACGATAACGCGAGTGCGAGAGCGGTTAAACATAAATAATAATTTTTGGTTTTAAACATTTTGACCACACCCCTTTATATTATAAAATAAATTTTGCGTAACATATAAAATTAATGAACTTTTATATAGATACATCAATTATACAAAACCAAAAAGCTTCTGTCAATGAAACCGGCAAAAAAAACGAGGGCGTCTGACATAAAAAAAAGGCCGCCCGATTTATTATGGACGGCCTTTTGATGTAGTATTATTATTTAGTTTATATTTTTAAATTAAAACTTAGACGTGCCGCTCGATATGCGTTTGTATTCTTCGAGCTGTCTGTAATATTCGTTTTCGTACTGTTTGAGAATCTGCGGATCGGGGTTCGGGGTGGACATATAAGTGGTGTATCTCTTATATGAAGCGTCCACTCTTTCGCGCACGAATTTAAGCGCCGCGTCTTTTGCGGGATCTACCTGAGGCATGGGCTGATTGTTCACGTTAGGCTGCGAAACGTTCTGATTGACGTTCGGGTTGACCTGCGGAACTTCTACGTTAGGCGGAGTGTTCTGAGGAGCTTTGCCCGTAATTATAGCGTAATTCTGGATTGCCAGCTCATAGCGGGTTTTAGCGTAATTGAGTTCTGCGCGGTATTGAAGCTTGTCTAAAAGGCTTGCCGAATCGTATTTGTATTTAATCTGGGTGTATTCGCGTTTTGCGCGGATTAACTCTAACGTGGCCTGCGCTTTTTTATCGCCGAAGAGCGCTTTGAACTCGAGAACGCTTTCGTTGATCTGATCGATGCCCTGGATTATGCCGCCTGAATTGGGATTTGTGAGTTCGAACTGCCTGCTTCTTTCGGCCGCCTGTGTGTAAACGTTTTTGGCGTTTTTATATGCCGAATAAGCGTCGAGTTTTGAAAATATGTTAAACCATGAAATAGCTTTATAGCGCTGATATAATAAATCGGAGAATTTTTTAGCGCGGATTTCTTCGAGCTTTAACTTTGCCCAGGGGTCGCCAAGGGCTGCCATGGCTTCGAGAGCTTTTTCCGAAAACATGGTTTCCGGATCGCCGGTTACCGCGTCACCGGGGATCTGGCTGCCGGGAATATTTGACGGCTGATTAACCGGATCGTTCCCCATAGGATTTAATATGTCGTTGATTTTATCTAAAAAAGATTTAGCGTTGGCTTCAACGCTGACCATGAGCAGTGAGCAAACCAGAAGCATTATAAAAAGCATAGTTTTTTTCGTTTTTAACATAAATAACACCTTCCTTTAATAAAATTGGTCGAATTTTGCGCTTTAAGACCTATCACCTTCCTTTTAATTACCGGTTTTCACGCTTGAATTTTAAAGGCGTATGCCGCCAAAACTGTCAAAAATAAAGAAATTTAAATGGTTAAAAATCTTTTTATAGATCAATTATACAAAACGATAAGAGTTTTGTCAATGACCGGTTGCCGGTTTTGTAAACATTTGTTAAAAAATAAAAAAAATAATCGTATTATACACGCACAAAAAAGCGAGTGAACGTTAAAAAGCCTTACGGTCGTTACTTCCGTAAGGCTTTTTATTGTTTTTATACCGGCCTGTTTTTGAGTTTTTCTAAAATTCTACGGTAACCTGGGTGT
>MWBZ01000170.1 GCA_002069765.1 bacterium ADurb.Bin243 | reverse complement strand
GCGGCCGCCATTAAAGCGGGCGCTCTTCTTTTCGAAACCGGAAGCCAGTTGAATTTTAAACCCGTCAATATCGACACCGGCGGCGGCGCGGGCAAAACGGAAGAAAAAAACGCAAAGGCCGAAACCGAACCCGCCGAAACGCGCGAACCGGAAACAAAAAGCGACGCGACGGAAACCGAAAAAATCGAACGCGGCGATAAAATCGATGAAAAAAACAAGGACGAAAAAACGGCTGAAGATATGCAAAAATATCTCCAGGAAATTTTCTCGTCCAGACTAAACGTAAAAGTCAGCGTAAAAAAAATGGACGCGGGCCAGAACGGCAAGTTTGAAATCAGCGTTAACGGCGTTAAAGACGACAAAGGCGTTTTAAAGTCGCGCGAGTTTTTCGCTAAAATAGAAGGAATTTTGAAAAAGCAGTTTCCCGGAGCAAAGCTCGCCGATTTTAAAATTGAAATGGTAAAAATCGACGTAAACACGGCGGGTTTAAAACATCACGCTCCCGATTCGACGACGCAGTCTTCCACAGCGGCTATTGCCTCAAAAATGGCCGGAGCGAAAATCGGCGATAAAACTTCTCGCGACAATTCGGACGCTAACGGAAACGCCGGTGGCAAAGAGAAAAATCACGGCGGAGACGGGCTTCAAATGTTCGGCTTTTCAGGCGAAACTTTCGCGAAAAACAACGCGGAAATAAAAGAGACCCAGCTTCGAGCGACCCAGAAGTTCGACCAGGTAAAAATGCTCGAGCAGATACGAAGCCACCTCAATGAAACCAAATTCACTTCAGCCAACGGAACATATTCAATAAAAATGATATTGCGCCCGGAAGAGCTGGGAAAAATCAACCTTGAAATGGTTATGAAAGACGGCCAGCTTAGCGCGAAGTTCAACGCCGAAAATTCGGCGACGGCGGAACTGCTTAACGCTTCGATCGAGCAGCTCAAAGAAATGCTCAACGAAAAAGGCATTAAAGTCGTTAACGTCGAGTTTGGAAATTACGGCAGAGGCTTTGAATCCGGCTCCGGCGGGAACTTTACCGGCGGCGAAAACCGGCAGTTCGAAAATTTCGGCGAAAACGGCCCGCCAGGCGGAACGACGTTTAGCGGCGCGGAAGGCGAAATCGAATTCGCGGAAATCATAGGCGATAAAAACAAGAGCGTTTTCATATTAAACGATAAAAAAGTAAACGTAAGAGTATAAAAAACAAAGGAGGCTGTCATGGCTTCGGTAACATTTTCGGATTACGCGGGCTCGACCGTAGCGGAAGATCTAAAAAGCAAATATTCAAAAGACCAGACCCGCAAGCCCACCAATGAGCTTGGAAAGGACGATTTTCTAAAGCTTCTTCTGGCGGAGCTCAAATACCAGGACCCTACCAAACCTCTTGAAAACAAAGAGTTCATATCACAGCAGGCGAATTTTTCTTCGCTGGAGCAGATGACCAATCTCAACAGCTCGTTTTCGTCTTTCCTCAATTCGCAGACGATGAACCAGCGTATGGGAGCGGTTAATTTCATAGGCAAAAACGTGGAAACTTCAATACCGGTAAACGAAGCGGGCGACCAGTTTTTAAAAGGCCGCATCAGCGCAGTTAAATTTTCCGGCGGAGAATCCATCTTCACGATAGACGGCTACGACGTAAAAATGGAAGATATAACTTCGATAGCCGCTTAGGACGGTGTTGATAAATGATAACTAACGGCGTAAATTTCAACGCGGTGAACGCCGGAAGGCTTCAGTTCGCGGCGGCGCAATTAAAACCTGTCGAAACATCCGCGGCGCAGACTATCCAGCCGAACGCGGCGAACGCAGCGGCGGCGGGCGCAAAATCTTTCGGCGCGGTTTTATCAAACGTTTTAATGCGCGAATCGTCCATGACTTTTTCGGCGCACGCCCAGAAGAGGATGACCAGCAGGGGAATAAACCTCAGCGCGGGCGATTACGCCAGGCTCGATTCGGCGTGCGACAGATTGTCGCAAAAAGGCGCCAGGGAAGCCCTGGTTATGATGGACGACAAAGCGTTTCTGGTATCGGTTAAAAACAGGACCGTCATAACCGCCCTGGATAAAAACGAAATCAGGCAGAACGTTTTCACCAATATCGACGGGGCAGTTATAGCTTAAAGGCCGGCCCGACCGCTTCAAGCGGAAGGTGGCCCCAGTCCCGGCGGATCGACCGAAGCCGGGGCGCACATAAATAAAAGTGCTTGAAAATAAAGGGAGGGTAAGTTCTTATGATGAGAACTTTTAATTCCAGCGTTTTAGGGCTCCAATCCTTTCAAACGCAGATGGATGTAATTTCAAATAATATAGCAAACGTTAACAATACGGGATATAAAAAGACCCGCGTGCTCTTCGAGGACGTGCTTAGCCAGACTATGTCGAACGGCCAGGCGCCTTCGGGCGGCTACGGCGGCCTCAATCCCATGCAGATAGGGCTCGGCTCTAAAATAGGCGCCATCGACAGCGTATTCACGCAGGGCGCCATGCAGGGCACCGGGCGCGATATAGACATGGCGATCCAGGGCGAAGGCTTTTTCATAACCACCGACGGAACGGGCTCTAAATACTTCACCCGCTCGGGCGCGTTCGACCTGGATTCGCAGTTAAACCTCGTGCACAGCGTTTCGGCGACAAAAGGCATGGGCTGGCTCGCGGCCGAAGACCCGGTCAGCAAAAACCTCGTAATCGACACTTCAAAACCCGTAACGGCGCTCAATTTCACTAATTACCAGAAAATCGCCGCCGCTTCGACCACGTCGGTCGAATTCGCATCGAACCTTAAAATGTCGGCGACGGAAAGAAGCCTTCCGGACGAGCGCGTGCTTTCATTCACCGACGATCAGGGCGACGCGCACAACCTGACGGTGAGATTCACGAAAGTGGATAAAAACAACTGGAACTGGACTGCTTATGACGATAACAATGTCCAGGTCAAAACCGGCGCGCTGAAATTCGACGACAACGGCAAAATAACCGCTTCTACCGGCGGGCAGATAGTTTACGACCCCGACGGCACGGGCGGAACTCCGGCTTCGTTAAAGCTCCAAACGGGAAACAGCGCCAACATAACCGGCGCCGAGCTTAAAACGCCGTCCGATTCGACGAAATCAGGGGTCCACTCGATAACTTCTTCAAAAATAAGCGCCACGGCCGCGAGCGTATCCGGCGATAAAACTGGAGTTTACAGATACACCACTCTGGGCGAGCTGGGAGTTACGGACACAACTGGATTTAAAATAGCGGTGGACGGCAGTACTACCGGAGTGGAAATAAGCGGCCTGAGCGTCAATTCAACCGTATCCGATTTGATAAGCGCCATAAACACGCAGTCGGGAGGCGCCATAGCCGAAATGTCCGGCGATAAGGTCGTAGTTAAAAGGGCCATAGCCGGTTCCGCTTATAAAGTCGAGTTAATGGCGCCCGCAAGCGATATCGGAAACAAAGTATTCGGAACGGCCCTGCAGACCACGGCCGGCACGAACCAGTCGTTCCGCGTTACCGACATATTCACCCCGGCCGACGGCAGCGCGTCGATGACCTTCATATATAACAACGCGCAGAACGGCCTTGTCATAGGCAAAGGGTTAATAAACGGCGTGGAACAGAACGTAGGCGAAATAATACTCAGCGCCTCGGACATCCAGCCTGGAACGGCCACCATAACCACCAGGGCAAAGCATAACGCCGGCGAAGTGAGAGTGGAAGTGCCTCAGGCCGAATCTTACGCCGCCAATTTCAATTTAATATCCGGCGGCACGCAGACGAGCGGCATCTCTACTTCGCTCTTAATGGGAACGACGCACAACGTTTCCATGAATATCTACGACAGCACGGGATACAACCATAAAGTAAATATGAATTTCGAAAAAACCGAAAACAACAAATGGGTATATACGGCGGTCCTGGATTCGGCGGACCCGATGGTGGCGGAATATTTTAAAACCCACCCCATCAAGGGAAGCCAGCCCACGTCGAGCGAGCTGAGAGAAGCCAGCGCTTCTATAATGGGCGCGTCCAACAGCGGCACGCTCGTATTCGATAAGGCCGGAAAAATCGACGCGGCTTCTACCGCGGCCGCCAACGGCGTTACCGCTCCCGCGCTTTCAAAACCCATTTCATTCACGCCGGCCAACGCCAACAAAGTCGAATTCGCACCGGATTTCAACCTGGTAACCCAATACGATTCCGAATTTTCGACGGGCGTTAAAAACTCGAACGGCTACGAAATGGGAAAGCTCAACGGTTTTTTAGTGGACGAATCGGGAATCATAAAAGGCTCGTATTCGAACGGCCAGAAACTCGCCATAGCGCAAATCGGCCTCGCTAAATTCATCAACAACGGAGGGCTGGTAAAGCATTCGGACAACCTTTACTCGGAAGCCAGCAATTCCGGCCAGGCCCAGATAGGAACGACCAACTCGAGCGGGCGCGGCAGCATATTGTCGCAGAACCTCGAAATGTCCAACGTAGACCTGGCGCATGAATTTACCGAAATGATAATCAGCCAGAGAGGATTTCAGGCCAACGCCAAAACCATCAATACGGCCGACCAGATGCTGCAGGAAATAATAACGTTAAAACGTTAAAGCAACTGATGTTTTACGTTTATAAAGCATAACAAAAAAGAGGAAAATGACCGGCGCGTTATTTTCCTCTTTTTTTACGCCGGCTGACGATATTTTAAGCCTGATTTATTTGACAGTTACCGATATTTCTGATAGAATCTATAATAAGGATTATTGTGTTTTCAACGAGGCCATAAAAAATTTTAAAAATAGAATAGGACGAACCGATGATAAAGTTAAAAAGAATTAACGGAACCGAATTTCTTCTGAATCCCGATATGATAATGCAGGTAGAAGCGCGGCCCGATACGGTCATAACGCTTTCCGACGAAACAAAATACGTGGTGGCTGATTCGGTGGACGAAGTCTATGATAAAATAGTTCAATTTCGGGCCGATATATTGACACGGTATAGAAAAGATTATAAAAATAATATCGCTAAAGAGTAAAAAATATTTAATTACTATATATTTTTGACGATACTTTACATGAGTTATAATATAGGTTAAAAAGTTGGTGCTATATAAATGTCCGAAGGCGAAAGCAGGTTTCCATTAAAATTAATAATCGCGGGCGCGGCGGTTATCGGATTAATAGTGTTGTCCGTAGGCGGGTATTTTGCATATACCATGCTCATGAAAGGCGGCAAGCCAGCGGCGCCTAAAGTCAATCTGGAAAAGCTCGAGTTCGAATCCAAAGACAACGTCACGTTCGAAGAATTTACGGTTTATCTGGTAGAAGGCGACGAAAAAGGGATGATCAAGTTTAAAGTGAACGCCGAAGTGGCCAGCACTAAAGTTAAAGAATTTCTCGAAAGAAAGAAGCCGGCGGTGCGCGATATAGTCACAAGAAGGCTGATGGCGATGAAAATCGAAGATATAAAGCAAAAATATTATAACTTAAAGCTGCACGACATGATAAAAGACGATTTGAACGTCATCGTGGACAGCAACGTTAAAGGTAACACCGGCGAAAACGCCATAAAAATGAATCTGGTCGTCAAAGTCAACGTTTTCGATTTTTCGGCGGTTTCAATCGACTAGGCCGGAGCGCCGGTCTTGCTGAAAAACAGGGCTCAATAACACCGGCCCGGGGCAGTGAATAAATTATAACGAAAAGTGGTGCATATAAATGTCAGACGAAGAACGCAAGCCGTCAAGTACGGTAATCAAATACCTGCTAATAGCAATAGCATTCCTGGCTACCATGGTGTGCTCGGCGGTAGTGTCTATTTTCGTATATAAAACCATCATGGAAAAGAAAAGCGAAGCGACCGTCGATCAAGAAATAGTGACGAAAGAAAATATAGCGTTCGACGAATTCACGATATATCCTCTGGCCGAAAAAGGAATGGTCAAGTTCAAAATAAACGCGGAAGTCAACGACGTTAAAGTCAAAGATTACCTGGACAAGAAAAAGCCGGCGGTGCGCGATATCATAACCCGTGGCGTAATGATGTTTAAAATAGAGGAAATAAAAAAAATATACCAGAACGAAGACCTGCACAAGTCAATACAGAAAGAGCTGAACCTTATCATAGGCGACAATATAAAAGTGGAGTCGTCGTTTCTGGGCGGGCAGAAAAAAAAGAAGTTTTTAGTCGTTAAAGTCAACGTTTATGACTTTTCGGCCATGACGATGGAATAATCTCATTATTACAGAATTTTGGATTTAAAATTAGAAAGGCGGGTGAACTGATATGCCGGACAACAGCGTAATGTCGCAAAACGAAATAGATGAGCTGCTAAGCGCCCTGGCGGGCGGAGGCGGTTCGGACAGTCCGGCGCCGCAGGCGGCTCCCGAACCGGTTCCG
>MWBZ01000169.1 GCA_002069765.1 bacterium ADurb.Bin243 | reverse complement strand
CGGGTATAATTTCTTCGCCGCTATCTGAACATCTTACGGTGATGTCGTTAGCTGAACCGCCGGCCTGCGGAGCGTTTTCTTTAAAGTCTCCGGTTTCGACGACGGCAACCGTTTCTGCCGGTTTTTCGCGGTAATTATCGAATTCGATAAAAGATTTTAATGAAAAAAGATTTTCATCCATGGCCGATATTATGGCGGCCGCCGCGGAAAAATAATCGGCCGCAGCTATGGAGCCTTTATCGAGATATTTATAAAAAGCGTTTAAGGCATACGATTTAACCAGCCGCGATTCGCGGTTCATCAAAAGCTTAAGCTCTTCGAACAGGCAGTCTTCGGCGAGTTCGCCGATGGCTTTGGCGGCGGCGGCATTCATAAATTCTTTGTCGACGGAGCACATGAATTTTAAAATTTTTACGGCCAGAGGCCGGTTAAGGCTCGTTAAAAAATTGGCCGCGCTCCCGGCGAGCTCGAGATCGTCGTCTATTATGAATTGCGCCAGGTAAGGGTAAGCTTTCATGTTGTCGAGCGCCGCCAGGGCTTCGAAGACCGCGCGCCTTATTTCAACGCGCCTGTCGCTATTGAACGAAATTATTGGCTTGATAGCGGTTTCACTGCCCGATGCGCCTAACGAAGCAATTATGTGGCCCAGGACTCCCTGGCGTTTTTCATATGAGGCCGCCACGGCTAAAAAATGGCATGCGTCTTGCCGCAATTGCGAAACAGCGACGCTGATGAAATTGATTTTATCTTCATCGGAGTTGAAAGAGAGGTAACGGTTTATTAATGAAACCAGGTTAGCGCCGGCGCCTGGCGGATAAGTGCTTTCGACGGCCCTGAGAACCTGCCTGGCGAAGAGCCTGAGCGCGAGGGACTCGTCGTATTCGGCTATATTGTTGAGTAATAATATGTTGGAGCTAACGGGATTACAGGCAAGAAGCAATACCCCATGCCGTCTTTTCTTAATTTCTCCGGAATTTAAAAGCGATAATATGGAATCCAAAGAAACCCCTCCGTTAACTGCCTCTTCTATTAAGCGAGGTATTTGTGTTATAATTATTTAAGAGCGTTGTTAAGACGATTTACGCCGATTTTTTTATTATACACTATAATTAAAAAATTGTATAGTAATATTTGCATTTGAACGACGCCGGTAAAATTAAAAATCAATGAATTAAGGCATCCATTTTTTTCGTTGAAATTAAACTTGAAATATATTATAATTATGTTTCTAAAAAAAATGAAAAATTTAAAGTAAAATCATAGAAGAAAGCGAAAGTTTATGAGAATTATATCGGGCAAAAAAAAAGGAAAAAGGCTTATCGAATTCGCCGGCGGCGATATCAGGCCGATTACCGACATGGCAAAGGCCGCTCTTTTTAATATATTATTCGATTCAATAACGGACGCGGAATTTTTAGATTTATACGCGGGAACCGGTTCCGTAGGCATAGAAGCCATTTCGCGCGGCGCCGCGCACTGCGTTTTTATAGATTCTTCAAGGGAATCCGCCAGGATAATTTCTAAAAATCTTGAAATCACCGGGTTCACGGGACAGGCCAAAGTTATAACTGCCGAGTGCAGGAACGCTCTTTCCAGGCTTAAAGGCAGATTTCATTTTATATTTATGGACCCTCCTTTTTTCGATGAGATCGATAACGAAATATTTAAAATCATAGAGGAAAAAAACATGCTGATAGAAGGCGGAGCGCTTATTCTGAAGCATTTTGAAAAAACAGTTCCTCCCGACTGCTTTGAGAGGATAAAACTTCGCGACACCAGAAGGTACGGCAATTCAATGCTCACTTTTTATGCTTATGCGCCGAAACCCGAAGTAAAAGAAGGAAACTAATATGACGACGGCTATATATCCAGGCTCTTACGACCCTATTACCTACGGCCATCTAAATATAACTTTCAGGGCTGCGTCGCTCTTCGATAAAGTTATTCTGGCGCTGGCGATTAATTCGAGCAAGCAATGCCTGTTTTCGCTCGAGGAGCGCATGGAGCTCATGAAGCATGGCATCGCCCACTATTCAAAGGAAAAAAACATCAGCGATTCGAATATCGAAATCGCGCAATTTGACGGGTTACTCGCAAATTTTGTCACCAAGTATGAAAAGCCTGTAATTATAAGAGGATTACGCGCGGTTACGGATTTCGAGTCCGAATATCAGATGGCCCTTATGAACCGTTATCAAAATTACCAGGTAGATACGGTTTTTTTGATCGCCTCCCTCAGATATTCGTTTTTAAGCTCTTCGATAGTAAAAGAAATCGCGAGGCATAACGGCAATTATAAAAAATTGGTTCCGCCGGCGGTTTATGATCGATTATGGGAAAAATTCAATAACCGGACAAAATAATTTAAACTGCAGGATAAATAATGATCGAAGAAGGAAAAGTAGTAAGAATAGAAGACGATTACATTTTTATCGAGCTCAAGCATAACGAGTTCTGCTCGAAATGCTGGCGCTGCGTTGAGGAATTCGAGGACGAAGATGAGCTGATGGAAGCCGAAGAAGATGAAATCGATTATGAAGATTTAAAAGTCCGCCAGGTACTGAAGATAAAGAACGAAATCAGCGTGGAGATGTACGACCGCGTCGAAATAGAAGTGGCCAATAATATTTTTTATGTAAACCTATTACTTGAGTATATCTTACCTGTAGGCGATTTTATTATTGGATTCGTTATAGCTTATTATTTTTCGTCGCATATTGAATATTCGTCGCCGCTCGCTAACGGGCTGGCGCTGGGAACTATTTTTTTCACGCTGTCTTACTGGCTCGCAAGATTTTTTTCGAGCGAAATTTTACAGTCATGGAACAAGTATCCCAGGATAACAAGGGTAATACGCAATTGAATAAATCGAAAAGCGGGTGATGGTATGTCGCGGTATAAAGTATTTGTAATTAAAATAACCATAAGCGCTATGCTTTTTTTGTGCACGGCCGCTAATTTTGAATTAGTTTACGCCTCCGGCGACAATAATGGCGATACTGCTTCCATTAGCGTTTTAAAAGTAGGCCGGATCCCATATTTAGATCCGCGCAAGATGGTCAGAAATTATGAAAGCATGATGGAATATCTTAAAAACGAGCTTAAAATTACTGAAGTGAGGCTCGTTTTGACTCCGGATTACAACGCTCTGACGCAATTTTTAAAAGAAGGCAAGATCGACGTCGCCTGGCACGGCACTTTCGCATATCCAAGGGCCAGGGAAGTTACCGGCGCAAAAGCTATTTTAACTCCGATCTGGTCCGGCAAAAAAAGTTATTGCGGCATTATAGTCGCCCGCGCCGATTCAAATATAAATAAAATCGAAGATCTCAAGGGCAGATCGTTCGCTTTCACAGATAAGAAAAGCGCGTCCGGTTATTTTCTACCGAAGATTTTCCTGCTTGAAAATAAAATCGACCCTGAAAAAGATTTCTCAAAGGTCGATTATATAAAAAAACATGACAATATCCTGTATAACGTGCTTTACAAGAAATTCGACGCCGGGGCGGTCTATGATAAAGCCTTTCTGCTGCTGAAAAATGACGAGGAAAGAAGCCAGTTGAAGATAGTTTCCAGAACCTCCGATATACTCAACGAGCCGATAATGGTCAGAAAAGACCTGCCGGATGCCTTTACGGCAAAGATAAAAGCCGCCTTTTTAAAGCTTAAATCTTCCGATCCGGCGACGGCCCCTATTTTGAAAGAAATCGGCAACCTGGACGGGTTCGTGGAGTCTACCGACGCCGACTACGAAAGCGTAGTTAAATTGGCTGAAAAATATAAATCAGTATTCGACGAGCAGACCGGCGAGGTTTCGCTCGGCAATACTAAAAATTAGTTGACTATGTCGTTATTATATGATACACTATTCGCAATTTTATGAAATAATACGCACCCGGGCCGTTAACCTTTAGGAGGTAATAGATGCAAAAGTTACGAAAAATAACTTTTTTAGCCTCGATTTTTATAGCAGCCGCCGTTTTATTATTCGTTCAGATATTTACGCAGCAAGTTCCTGCATATTCTCAAACACCGGCCATCAAGGTTTTAAAGCTCGGCCGGATTCCATACCTCGATCCGCGTAAAATGGTTAACGACCATCAGAAACTTCTCGAATATCTCAAAAAAGAGCTCAATATCGAAGACGCCCGCCTTGTTCTGACGCCCAATTACGACGAGCTCAACAAGTTCATAAAAGAAGGCCAGGTAGATATCGCGTGGCACGGCACTTTAAATTATCCTAAAGCCAGGCAGGAAGCCGGAGCCAGGGTAATTCTAATGCCTACCAGATTCAATAAAACTTCCTACCGCGGCATGGTCGTCGTGCGCGCGGATTCCGGCATCAACACCATAGCCGACCTCAAAGGCAAATCTTTCGCTTATGTAGATAAAAAAAGCGCTTCGGGTTATTTTTTCCCGAAAATACTCATGCTCGAAAATAATATCGATCCCGATAAAGATATTACAAGAGTCGAATATATGAAAAAACACGATAACATATTATACAACATTCTCTATAAAAAATTCGACGCAGGAGCCGTTTACGACGACGCGCGCGAACTTTTGAAAACCGACGATCAGAGAGCTCAAATTAAAGTGCTGGCTAAAACCGCCGAGATTTTAAACGAACCCATAGTCGTCAGAAGCGGTCTGGACGAAGCTACCGTAAAAAAAATCACCGACGCTTTTTTAAAATTGAAAAAAAGCGATCCGCAAACCGCTCCAGTTCTCGAACATCTTGGAAACGTAGAAAGTTTCGTTCCCGCCGCCGATAAAGATTACGACGAAATAGTCAATTTAACTCAAAAGTATCAGAAAATTTTCGAAGAAGAAACGCATGCCACAAAAGAAGTCCAGGTTTCGTCACCGTCGGCTGCGTCTTCAGATACCAAAGAAACCGGCGTAAAATAAAAATTTAAGAAAGATGAATTTTTAAAATGGCGCATGAAGAGATAAAGTTCAGTTTAACTTATAAATTCATAATATTCGTTACCGCGCTCATCGTCGTGGTGCTGTCGGCGCTCACTTACGTCGTCATCACTCACGAACAGCAAATCATCACTCAAAAAATGCAAAATTCAGGCCTTTTGCTTGCGCGCACGCTCGCTAACGTTTCAAAAGGCCCGCTGATGCAAAACGATTATACCGGATTAAAAGGCTATATCGAAGATATAAAAAAAGACAGCGAAGTGGCTTATTGCTATATTTTTGAAGAACTCAACAAAACCTGCGTAGTTCACGTTAATAAAGTAGATTCCAAAAATTACGAGGGGTCGCCTTTTTCCGCTTTCACCGACGAAGTTTCTTTGAGCGCGCTTGGCGCCAAAGCCGAATTCATTCAAAAATGGCGCGAAAAAACCAGCGGCATCAAATATATAGATATTTCATGCCCGATCGTAGAAGGCCAGACCAATTACGGAAAAGTCAGGATAGGTTATTCGCTTAAAAAATTAGAAGAAGAGCTTTATTCCACCGCCCGCAAAGTCATTATAATAGCTGTAATAGCCATAGTGCTCGGTTTTCTCGTTTCAATCATCCTCGCGCGCATAATACTTCGTCCCGTTTCCGAGCTCGTCGACGGCGTAGATAAGATTTCGTTCGGCGATTTCGGCCATCAGATTCAGGTCACAACCAGCGACGAGCTGGGCCTGCTCGCGGAAACATTCAACAGGATGTCTTATAACATATCCATATTGTACAACGTTTCAAACAAAATGAATTACGTTTCAGACCGCGACGAGCTCCTGCGCATCATAATGAACAACGCCATCGACGCGTTGAAAGCGCAGAAGGGTTCCATAATGCTTCTTAACGACGACAAAGAGCTCGAATTAAGCCTGGTGAGCGGCCATACGCATCAAATGAAAAGCTATATTAAGCTCAAAATGGGCGACGGCGTGGCCGGCACGGTAGCAGAAACCGGGCAGCCTTTCATTATCAACCGCGGCGAAAATGACGAACTTTTCAAAAAATACGCCGAATATATCGAGCGCGCTCAAATCGAGTCCCTGCTCTGCGTTCCGCTTAAAATTGAAGACCGCGTTATAGGCGTCATAAATATAGTCAATAAAAAAGACAACCTCAAATTCAACGCCAACGATACGAAGCTGATGATGGTGCTGGGCTCTCAGGCCGCCGTCACCATAAATAAGGCCAGAGTTTATGAAGAATCCATAACCGACGGCATGACAAAGCTTTTCATCCACAGATATTTTCAGGTGCGTCTCGACGAAGAGCTCAAAAGGTCCGCGCGTTACGGCACCAAGCTTTCGCTCATGCTTTTCGACGTCGACCACTTCAAGAAATTCAACGATACCCACGGGCACGACGTCGGCGACCAGGTGCTGCGCCTGGTGGCCAGCAAACTGTCCAAGGTCACCGGCGGGGGCCGCGCCTACCGCTATGGCGGCGAGGAGTTCGCCCTGGTGTTCG
>MWBZ01000168.1 GCA_002069765.1 bacterium ADurb.Bin243 | reverse complement strand
CCAGCGCGTCTTTAATTTCATTGGACGCGCGGCTGTATTCGGTATTGTTAATACTGAATACGGCGTCTTTTCCGCCTGCAAAGCTTACTTTAGCCACATTGAGAGCCGTTTGGGGCGAATTTAAAAGCCCGAGCCTGTACAATAAATTATCCGAAGCGTCGCCGAGCTCTATTTTTGAAACGCCGTCGCGCGCGGTGAGCTTTAATGAATATGACCCGTCGGAAGCGCGCGTTACTCTGGCTTCCACGTCGCCTGCCGCGCCGTTTATTTCGCTCGCTATCCTGTTGAGCGAGTCGGTCTGCCCTTGAGTTATGCTTATTCTCACGCCGTTGACTGTAAAGCTGCCGCCGATGTTAAGGCTTGCGTCCGCGCTGGTTATAGCGGGCTCCGGCTTCGAAGTGACGGCGCTTAAAAGCCCTAATTTTTCAAACAAGTTCGATTCCTTATCGTCGAAGGATATCTTTGAAGCGGCTCCGGTATCTATAGACCTGAGCGTCACTTTGCCGCCCGAATCCAGTTCGGCTTTTACCCCGGCGTCGCTCTTGTTTATTAAATCGATCAGGCCGGCCACCGTAGTTTTGGAAGCATCCACGATTATTTCGCTTCCGTTTACGGAAACCTTTCCCGATTTTACGCCAAGCCCCGCAAGCAGCGTGCTTTTGTCCAGGTCGTACGCCTTCGAAAAAACGGTATATCTTTCGGCGAGGCTTTTAACGTTAATATTATAAACCGCGTCCGCCGCGCCCGATAAAATAGAAGCGTCCGCCACGGCCGGATTCGAGCTTACGCTGGAAACGTCGCTTTTCCATTTTAAAATCGTATTGCCGCCGGAATCCTGAGCGGTTTCTATCTGGTCGTACTTTCCGCCGTCGACCATGGCATGGCCGTTAATCGTTATAACTCCGTCGTCGAGCGCCCCCGAACGCGAAACGCCGATGGAAGCGAGTTTCGACATATCATTGATGAGCCGGGCGCGTTCGTCGCGCAAATCGTTCATTTTAAGATCGGCTCTTTCGAATTTAGCTATCTGTGAGTTTATTTCGGCCACACGCTTCGCCAGGTCGTTGAGCTGCGATATTTTTTCGCCTATCGCTCCGTCAGCGGAGTTTTTAACTTCGTCGATCTGCGCGGCCACGTATTTTATACCGCTGGTAAAAGCTTCTCCTGCCTGTATTATCGAAAGCCTGTTGGTCTGAGACTGCGCCGAATTCGAAACGTCCTCGGCCGCCTTCCAGAATTTATCCATGAGGCCGCGGATCCCCGCGTCCGAATTATCCGTCAGAAAAGTCTGGATCCTTTCGAGATAGCTTTTGCTGGCGCTCCAGTATGAGTTCGTATCGTTTTGAAGCCTGAGCTGCGCTTCGATATAAGTGTCGCGGATCTGCCTTATCTCTCCGACATCTACGCCGGTGCCGATAGCGTCCGTGATATTATTGGCATAAGTGGAGGGGGAGCTATTTTTAAACAGAACTTCCTGTCTGGTATAACCTTCCGTGGAAGCGTTAGCGACGTTCTGAGAAACTACGGTAAGAGCGATCTGATTCGCGCTCAAACCTTTTTTTGCGGATTCGAACAATGAAAAGCTTGATATAGCCATAATAAACCCCCATTAATAATTGACGCGTCGTTTTCGTTTATAATTTATTAACGCATTTTGCCCGTGTTTAAATGAATTTCTTCTTCTCTACTATTCATATCGGTTATTTTCCGCTAATATTTAACGGTTACACAGTCAGAAGCCTTAAGAAATAAAAAAACGCGGCCTTTAAGGACCGCGCTTTTTAAATTCATTGGTTTTAAAGATTTAAATCTATTTTAATGTTAATTTAAAATCATAATATATAAAATATTTTTTTCGCTTTCAGACTATAAAATCCAGCAGGCATGAATCGGCGCCTGGCGGTTTGGCCTGGGCGTTTTTATTGGCGCCGGTTTTAGATATATTTGAATAAGCGCCGCTCTTATTGAGACTTGATTTAGACCCGGCTGATATTTTATTTTTTATAACGCCGATGCTGGCTTCTATTATGTCGCGCGAAGAATTTATAAGGGCGTTGTTCTCTTCGTTTCTCTTTTTTATCTCCGAAGATAAACTTATTATACGCTCTTTAAGATTATTGATATCGTTAACCAATTCGCTTCTTATATGGCCGCCCTTAATTATTACGCTAAGCCCCGTATCCGGCGCAAGCCCTTTTTCCTTTAAAAACGCTTCCACAGCTTTAGCGCGCTCTTTTTCAACGCTCTCTATCTGGGAGGCGCTCTTCTGCTCCTGCCCGGTTATCCTGACCAGCCCGTCATAATCGCTAATTAAAATAGCCTCTTTTTTCAAAGAGGCCAATTCAATTAAATTATTATATAATTTTTCTATTTTAGTAAGAGCGTCCAGCAGTTTTTCGCCTATCATAAAATTCACCACTTTTCGTAACGAGTTCGCGCGTTAACGCGTAAAAGCTACTATCTGGACTTTTGCGCAGCTTTGGCCAGATCACAGCCATGCTGAAAATTAAACGTACACCACTACCCGTTTTATATTAAAATACTATAACGATTTTAAAAGGCTGTCTACAAGGCCGGAGCTCATAAGTTTATCGGCTAAATCTTCGGACGAAACGTTATAAGTGCCGTTCGCGATTTTTGCTTTTATGTCTTCGACTTTGTCGGTTCTTATGTCATCGCTGTTTTTAATGAAATTAGCGATTTCTTTCATCTGGGTAGCCTGTTTTGTAACGTTAACGGGAGCGTTGGTAACATTGGCGATGTTAGACTTCGAAGAGCCTTCAGTCTTTTTAGTTTCTTCGCTCAACCTGTTTTTCATTACTTCGTCGAAACCTTTACCCGATTCGACTTTTTTGCCGTCTTTTCTATTTACTTTCGGCTGGTCATTAATCATTGGAATGTTAGTGTTTGTAATTTTCATAATATACCACCTCTCACTTGGTCCCCCAAATTTTTATATTTATTTTTATTATTTTTCTGACCTCTATATAACTTATCGGCCCGTTTTTTAATTCGTTTAACTTTTTATATAAATTTTTATGTATTTTTAAACCGATTAACAATCATTAAAACAAATTATAGAGTTTTTTCTACATCAATCAACTATTTTTAGGTTTTTTCTTTATTTTTCGCTTTAATTTTAAAGCTTTGTTTATTAATTTGATTTTAATGAACATTCAAAGTATAAATTTATTTTGTGCGGGCTACGCTTATAACGAAAACATTAAGCGCGCCGTGTGTTTTCAATAAAGCGGCGAGGCTTTTAACGGTAGCTCCCGTCGTTATAATATCATCTACTATTATAACATTTTTCCGCTTTATTTGATACACTTTTTTATAATTAATTTCAAACGCGCCAAGTAAATTACTAAACCTTTCGTCGTAATTCAGCTTGTTCTGCTCGAGCGTTTCTTTTTTACGAAAAACGGCGTCGCGGCATACTTCGATGCCAAAAATTTTAGATATTTCAACAGCCAGAAGCTCGGACTGATTAAAGCCGCGTTCTTTGAGTTTGGATTCGTGAATCGGGACGGGGATAAGAGCGTCAAACCCGGAAACCGGGCCTGGCAGGAAATTGCCGCCGGAACGCCTCGCCGCTTCGCCTACAAAAAAAGCGGCCAGTTTCTTATTTTTATTATATTTAAAAGAAGTTATCAACTGTTTAAGGGTTCCTTCGTAATAACCAAGTGAGTAAAAACCGCAAATTTCAGGACATGCGATATCGTCGAAAGCCGGGCGCCCGTTTATATAAAAAATGCTTTCAAGGCATTTATCGCATACCTGAAAGCATTTTCGGGATATAATTTTACCGCACGCCGCGCATGAAACCGGGAGGACCAGATCCGCCAGAACGCACGCCGCTTCAAAAAAATTTTTAAAAAAAGAGAAGCGCATAAAACTAAATGGCCGCGTAACGCAGAATTTTTACTGACAATCTTATTTTAAACCGCCGCCGTTAAAAAACGATGTGTATTTTTTGTCCATTCCAATTATATGTTCGGTAAGCCATGAGTTCAAAAACTTCATAACGTCCATAGTTACGAGCTGACCAGCGTTAACAGATTTCTGGATATCCGATATTTTTTTTACAAACGCCGCGTGGGCCGCTTTCTGCTTATCTATATCGGGGTATTTGAACTGGGCCATATATTTTTCCTCGGCGGAAAAATGCGTATGAGTGTAATTAATAAGGTCGGCGACTATTTTAGCGGTAATTTCCTTGCCTTTACCGGTTTTCATAGCCTCATGCAGATCGTTGATCATCTTAATAAGCTTTTTGTGCTGATCATCCATTTCAGAAACGCCTACCGAAAGATTGCTGCTCCACTCGATTAAAGCCATTAATTACCTCCTGATTAAAAATTACCTTAAAATGCCGCGGTCGGAATTTTTTGCGAACTCGACAAAATTAGACACAAGCTTGATTTTAGAAACGTCTATAGTTTCGCATATTTTAGCTATAGCGTCATTTTTAGTAAGTTTAGATCTGAAAAATATTTTATAAGCTTTCTTGAGCGCCGACACGGATTGCGCGTCAAAACCGGCGCGGGTAAGGCCGACCGTATTAAGGCCGCATATTTTAATTTCGTCCCTGCCGTCAGCGGTGCAATAAGGCATGACGTCCATGGTTATTTTAGAAAGGCCGCCGATCATGGAGTAAGTTCCGACTTTAACGAACTGATGGACTCCGGCGAGACCCCCGAGTATGGCGTTGTTTTCGAGAGTCACATGGCCGGCGAGCGTTGCGCAGTTGGCGAGAATAACGCGGTCGTGAATCACGCAGTTGTGAGCTACATGCACATAAACCATGAAAAGGTTATTCGAACCGATAATGGTTTTGGCGCCTTCGCCGACCGCGACGTTTACGTCTACATATTCGCGAAACTGGTTATTGTCGCCTATCGTGAGATAGGATTTCTCCCCTGCGTATTTGAGATCCTGCGGAAGGCTGCCGATAACAGCACCGGTAAAAAACTTATTGCCGCGGCCGATAGTAGTATTGCCTTCTATCACGACATGCATGCCGACTTCGTTATCGTCGCCCATAACTACGTTCGGGCCGACGTAAGAGTACGCGCCTATCTTGCAATTCTTGCCGATTTTAGCGGTCGGCTCTATTATGGCGGTTTTATGAATCAATCCCATAACTAATCCTCCAGCTCGACGTCACGCGGCGCGTCTACGAGCGAAAACATCAATTCGCCGCCGGCGACAAGTTTGCCGTCCACTGTTACTTTGCCTGCAACTTTTCCAATATTGCCTTTGATCTTGCCGACCTCGATTTCGAGCACCAGAATATCGCCGGGCAGCACCGGTTTTCTGAATCTAAAGTTATCTATACCTGTAAAATAGGGTAATTTTCCACGATTTTCTTTTTTGCTCAGCATGAAAACGCCGGCCACCTGCGCCAGAGCCTCGACGATTAAAACGCCGGGCATAACAGGCTGAGCGGGAAAATGACCCGTAAAAAAGTGTTCGTTGATCGTGACGTTTTTAACGCCTACCGCGCCTTTGCCGTCGCGTATTTCCGTTATTTTATCCACGAGAAGGAAGGGATAGCGGTGCGGAAGTATTTTAATGATCTGCATAATATTGAGCGTAGAAGGCGACTTTGCGGCCTGCTTTTGCTCCATGAATTTTTTCTTGATAAGGCTCGCCAGTTTGACGTTGAGCGCGTGCCCTGATTTTATGGCCACGAAATGGCCTTTCAAAGAAAGTCCTGTTAAAAATAAATCTCCCACCAGATCGAGTATCTTGTGGCGGACGAATTCGTCTTCGTATCTTAAAGTTTCATTCAATATGCCGTTTTCGCCAACTACGATCGCGTTTGTAAGATCCCCGCCCAGGGCGAGGCCCTGCTTTCTTAATTCTTCCACTTCCTGTGTGAAGCCGAAAGTGCGAGCGCTCATAACTTCTTTTTTGAACGTGGCTTCGTTGATTTCAAACTGGGCGTATTGAGTTCCGATAACGGGATTGTCGTAGTCGATCGTAAAAGATATTTTAAAAGTATCGCTGGGAAGCGCGATAAGCTGCTTGGCGCCTTCGTTTATCTGAAGCGGCTCGGTGATTGCATATTGGTTGGTTTTTTCATTCTGCTCGACGATGCCGGCCTGCTCGAGAAGATTGACGAACGTAAGCGCGGAGCCGTCTATGGCCGGAGGTTCCTTGGCGTTGATCAATATGGAAATATTGGTGATGCCCAGGCCCGCGAGAGCGCACAGAACATGCTCGACCGTATGTATTTTATGCTCTCCGCAGCCTATGGTCGTGCCGCGGAAAACGTCGGTTACGTTTTCTATAGTAGCCGTTATGGCAGGGCGTTCGGGTACGTCGGTGCGTATGAAAACGACGCCGTGGTTTACCGGCGCCGGCATAAAGGTTATTTTGACGTTCAAACCGGTATGAAGGCCTATTCCCTCATAACTCGTTTCTCGTTCTATCGTTCTTTGAAACTGATACATCAATTATTCCTTCCAAAACTTCTAATTTATATATTAAAAATACGAAATTTAAAATACTTCATTTTTATTTTTCGGCAAAAAAATAAATC
>MWBZ01000167.1 GCA_002069765.1 bacterium ADurb.Bin243 | reverse complement strand
TTTTTAAATATTTTATATATAAAGCTCGCAGGGCGAGCCCCAGCCTTAACTATTCACTATCCACTCTACACTATTCACTGATAAACTTACCCACATGAAATGAATAAAAGCCAAAAAATTTTAAAATCAATTTTCCCTTTTAAATACTCCCATCACTTCGCCGTAATATATGGTATGCAGATCGCCGTTAGGATAATACTGCATCGGTATGGCCGGATCCAGGCGGCCGGCGTCCACGTTATTTTTATGTATTATCCTGCATTCGTAATGAAGAGGGCATTCGGCGATATGCGGCACTTTCACTTTAACGCCGTTTTCTTTAGTGAAAGAACATTCTGTGAACTTATCGTGGTCGCGCCCCGATCTGGTCCCGCAAAAAGCCAGCTGTTTGGTCATATCCGCGGGCGGAACCGCCACCACGAACTCCTCGTGAGAATTAATCAAAAAAAACGAGTGCCTCGATGGCCTTACCAGCACGGTCATTACAGGCTTACCCCATATTACCCCGAGCGTGGCCCAGCCGATCGTCATGGGATTCGGCTTTTCGACGCCGGTTATCAGCAGAGCGCCGCGGCCGCGAAGCGCGTTTATCAACCTGTCGTATTCTTCAAAAATCCCTATTTCTTTAAGCATCGTTTACCTCCGCACTTATTTTTTTGAATCGTCTTCTTCTTTTTCCCGATCGCCGCTGTTTGCGCCCGAGTTCGGAACGGCGGCCATCAGCGTAAACAGCCAGTAGCCGAGGGCCGCTATGACGATTATAACTATAACCGTCAAAAGCGCCTTTTCCACCTCAGGCCGCATGGGCTGCTTCGGAACCTTTTCTTTGTAGGAAGCGTTTAACACCGGCGCCGCAGCTTGCAGGCGGCGATAGTTCTGCCTGTGCCAGTTGCCCTGATTTATAAACGTCGAAATATCGTATTCAGGCTTTTTAAGGGATTTGCTCCCGAAACATATATAATACGGCTGGGCCGTTCTCGGAGCGACGAAGAATAAATTTTTGCGTATAAATTCGAATTTAATTTTATTGAGCGCGAGCGGCGGGTTATTTTTATTTTCTATGACGAACCTGAAAAACTTATGTTTTGAGCATGAATACCATAAATCGCTGCGCGACGTGTTATATTCGTCAAGCGGAATATTATAAACGTTGAAATCGGTAAGGTAATTATAAGAACCATCGGCGCCGGTTTCGCTGAAATAAACTTTAACGGAGCGCCTGTAAAACGACGGCGCTATATCGAAGGTGACCCGTTCGAAGCCGATATTCGCCTCGAGGTCTATAACGCTGTTTCCGGCTTTATCGGAAACTATATTGAGCTTATCGAATATTTTTTCGTCGTAAGCCGAAGTGCCGTCTTTTTTTACGTTGAACCCGGTTTTAGCGTAAACGGCGTCGATTTTAAGCTTCTGTTCCTTATAGCCTTCGACGCTGAAATCCAGTCCTTCGTAGCTAAGCTTTATCGTTTTTTGTTTTTCCGCGGGCGAAGGCGCAGACGAGCCGTTTATCACGAACTTATAATACTTGAAATTATATTTCGTTCCGAGTTTGAATTCGGTTTTTCTGTAATTGACCTGCGAAGAAAAATCGAATATGGGTTCTTCCGCGATCTTCTGCCACGAGCTGTTATCGTCCCCGCCGTAAAGCGCCGCGTGCTTTTTAAAGTCGCGGTTGTCCGTGGAAAGCTCGATTATCTCAATGGGTTGGCGTTTATCAGGCATCTTTACGATCAGAGTGACTCCGGAAGTTTCCTCGTAATAATCTACGATGCTCATCGAATAAAAATTATCGACATATTCCCGCGGCGTCACGTCTTTTAAAATCACGAACGGAACTTCTTCCGAGCCTGCGGCCATAACCCTTAAATCTTCGAAATCGGCGCCGGAGCGTTCTGTGACTTCGAGCCCGACGGGCGCCATATAAATGCCGTTAGCCGCTATGTCGCCTTTAAGTTCGACGCTGTAAAGAAAATCGCCCATTTCGAGCGCGCGGGCATGCGGCAAAAAAACGGACAAAGCGGTCAGGACCGCCAGCAGAAAACATAAAGCGTTCTTTTTGAACATATCAGTTCCTTCCTTCCTCTTTAAAAGCATCCATCAGCTTGTCTTTGAATTTATGGTAATAAAACGACACGGTAACCATTATAAAGCCGAGCACCATAAAAGACAATATACGCCACGGAGTGCTCATATCTCCCATGTCGAAGAGAAAAACCTTTATGAGAGTCATTAAGAAAAGCGCGATGGAAGTTTTTCTCACGCCGTATTTATTGAACTTGAACCCTATGACCATAAGAGCGGCGGCGAAGCATGCCCATAAACCCGATATAAAAGCGAACCTGGCCGCAGGAAGATAATCGAACATAAACGCCGCGGTTTCTATATTAAGAACGGCGAAAAGGCATATTCCAAAAATTATATACGCTATGGTCGAATCCCTGAGATCGTTCACTATGAGCTTAACGTCGAGTTTACGAAGCGTTCCGGCCGCGGTAAAGAACATCGCCAGGACGCCTATCCAGGCGATATACCTTTCGGCGAGAAGATACGTAAAATGCGGCTCGATGCTCATCATATCGGTATTAAGCCTGAAAATTCCGGGCGCGGGATAGTCGATCGCGAAAAGCTTGAACAGCGATATGGCGAAAAGTATATAAGAGCCGGCGTAAACGGCGCTCCGGCCAAGCTTCGACGCCATAAAAAGCAGCACGAAAGCCTGAGCGGCCCAGAAAAAAGTGATCCAGTGGTTCGAAAATATCATGGGTATCGTAATTATCAAAAACAGCGACGCCATGCCGAGCGCCACTACGAACGCGTCGGCGAAGCGCTTGCCCTGCTTGAAAAGATGCGAGGCCATGGCCAGAAATACCGCCGCATAAAAGACCGTGATGACGCTCGCGTAATAAGAGGCCCGAAAGTGCTCACAGATCATGTTATAGCTGTATCCGAAGCCGATGAAGGCGTTGAATGTAATGATCAAAAATCCCGAAGCGGGCGAACTTTCGGTGTTGTTTTTAAGGTATTGATACGCGAAAGGCGCCACGCTGTATATGAGGTAAAACACGTTCACGAAAACCAGCGCAGGCCAGAACTTTTCGTCGGCGTAATATCTGGCGTACCAGCCGCTGTAAAGGATATACGTGCCTATAAATCCGAGCCCGTTGAGAAGGTTCCAGTTCTTTTTAAAAGCCACGAACAGAACCCCGAAGTTCAAAAGCGTCATATACGACATCAGCCCTAAAAAATTATCGCGTCCGGAACTCACAAGCACCGGCGTTAAAAAACCGCCGATGAGGCCCAGGACGGCGAGCCATTTGACGTCGAATCTGATGGCCAGGACCGAAGCCAGAACCGTAATTAAAATCATTATCAGGAAAGAAAACTCCTGCCCTATTACAGGCGGCGTATAAAGCTGAAAAGCGGCGAATGCCGAAAAATAAAATACGGCTATCGCGCCTCCTATCATATAAAGCCCGAAAGTGACGAAAGCCGCCTTCTGGTGGAAGAAATTGCCGAGGCCGAGAAAAGTCGCGCCGAGAAGGTACGAGAGCGCCACCTGGCCGGCCGGCCCTATAAGCTCGCGTTCGAAGGAATATTTGAGAAAGTATCCGACGCCGAATACTATAGTTATTATTCCAATTATCAGCATCCATTTCTGGCCGACCATTATCTCGAAGTCGCCTTCCTGTTGAGGCTGCGCGGCTGCATTGCGGGTCGTCGCGCCGGAGGGTGCATATCCGAAATCGGAACGTTTTTTGTCGACGGCTTTTTTTAAATCGTCCATACGGCCGCGCGTTTCGAAGGCGCTTTTACGCGTTTCCTGCAAAGGCTGGACAGGCTGAGTGCGAGGGCTTTCGTTTTGCGTTCCGCTGCGCTGTGCCGGCCGTTCGTTTTGAAGCTTTTTTTCTTCGACCGCTTCCACGGGCATCCGGGCCTCTTTTTCGGACGCCGCGCCGGCGGGCTGAGACGATAGAGCTTCCGCGCCGCTTAAACCCTGCTCATAAGATTTTATGTCGTCGCTCAAAATAAGCTCGTAATTTTTTATTTTTTGCGAAAGTTTCAAAAGCCTTTCCGAAACGCTGCTTTCAACTGCCATTAAATTCTTGAAATCGTTTTTCAGATCGAAATAAAAAAATATTTTTTTATAAGCCTCTTCGGGAAAGGCGTAACCGCACGCCGCGCAATTTTTTGCGGCGAAACTAATTGTTTGCGAACACCGCGGGCACCTGAGAAGATTTTCCGGATTATTCATAAAAATCACTCCTTCGCATTCAAGCGAGGCCGTTTATCTGGCAGAAATAGGGATCGGTATGCTTTTAGACATATCCGGCAGTTCGGCGAGGGCCATTTCCGCCGCGCGCCTTATAAAAAAGGCCAGATCGAAGCTGCGGCCGTTAACAAAAACCATGACCGGAAATTTAACTTTATGGTCGAATATGTCTACTTTATTTGAATATACCGTAACTTTTTTTATGTTTTTAGTGGCGTAAATAAGCGCGTCGAGGTTTTCGGCGAAAGTTTTATCGGCGCCGATATAAGGAAGCTTCGAATCGATGAGCTGATAAATCGAACTAAAAACCGAATCGGGAGAATTGAATTCCGGGCAGCGCTCGATCTCGGAAAATAAATCGATGTCGCTTACCGCGAGCGGCACGGTTTTTCCGTAATGCATATTTATGACGTTCACGGCGTTTCCGCGCTCGTCGAGAATGCTTCCGGTATAAGGCGTCGCAATGCCCATCTGGGTCATAAGAGAAGATTTGTTGTATTCGCAGACGCGCTTTAATTCATAAAGCATCGTTTTATAGTCGGGGGCGATCTTTACTCCGCCGTTTTTGTTCGCGGCTATCTTCTGGGCGTAAATTCCGTATTCGGCGACGGTTTCATGCCCGAAAATATCGGCGGGAGTGGCGGATATATCTTTATCGGCGACTACAAGCCGGCTGCGGGTATTTGCCAGCCTTATTTCTTCGCTCGCCGTCTCTATGAGGTAAGCCGTATAAAATAATACGCGGCCTATTTCATTCGAGCCGTTTTCGCTTATAAAATCTTTAAGCCTGGCCTTCGACTTCAATATGTTCGCCGATTTGGACTTCGCGTCGAAAGAAGCCATGAAAGCGTTTATAGACTTGCGGTTCATGAGCGCGGCGTTCAAAGCCGCCTTTTCCTTGGAATAAGCCGAGCTCAATTTTTCGGAAATGTTTATAATATAATTTTGATGCTTGAATTCATCGCGGTATTCGCGGTAATAGTCCTTGTGGTAGGATATTTCGGAAGGTATTTTAAGCGAATCGAGATTGACGGCCGTCATAACGGAATTATTTTCAGAAACCGCTTTAATGACGATATGGTTATACATGGGTCGCGCCGCGTAAAATTTAGTAACGTATTTGGAATATATCATGGCTGGAGTTTCATAATCTATTTCCGGTTCCAGCGCTTCGAGCGATTTTGCCTGGCGCAGGACGAATCGCAATGAACCCCCGACGCTGTACATGCCTATTTTTTCGTAAGTTCCGTCGTTTTTTAAAAGTATTATTTTAGAGCTTACCGTTCCGCTTTTCGGCCTTATAACCTCCGCGCCGTTTCTCAACGAGTCGCATACCATATCGAAAGCCGCTTTCAACCTGAGATGGTCGTCGAGATGCTTTTCGAGCCTGTCGCGCCAGAGCATATGGCGGAAGATAAGCGCGATAAAAGACATCACCAGGCCCAGAAGGGCCGTGTACATTAGCAATTCTACGAGCGTATAACCGCGTTTTTTCGTTCTTATAAACATAACGCCAACTTTACAAATTCATTAATTGAGCTCTATATCTACGTACTCGAAATCTTCGTCGGGGCTTATAACTTTTTTAAAGTTAAACATCCTCAGCGGCCCTGAATACGGCACGTACCTGGCCAGCAAATATTTCGAAGCGTTTTTATAATGGCCGGCGGACCACATAAGCACGCCGAGGTACTCCGCGAGCTTGAAATCCGTCCCGAAATTCTGAACCATGGCCGGCACGTCGATTATCGTCACGCTGAATTTTCCGCCCGAATAATTTTCGGTGTACATATTGGTAAAGCCGAAAGAAAAAGCCGCCTTGCTCTTATAAAGCCTAGAATCGAAATTCTGAAGGCCGATAAAAGCCGCCGCCCTTCGTATTCCCGCCTGCGCTATATATTCCGCTTTTTTCAGGTTTACTCCAAGGTTGATGGCGCGAGCCGCCTGCGAAGTATAAAGCTGTATCGAATAAATGGCGATAGAAAGAATAATCACCAGGGTGACCACGAGCGGAATAGAAAACCCTTTATTGAGCTTCGGCCCCAGCCGGAGGCGCTTATTTATCATATCAGCTTTTCCTTTATAAACCGAAATTTGATATGCATATAAACCTATAAAGAAGTATCGAAAGCGAATTTCTGAGGCCATCCCGAATTGGATTTCCATACGGCCTCGGCCTGGACTTCCACCACGGAAGCGCTTATAGTCTGGCCGCTGAAAGCCGATACGGTTTTAATCATGCTGCCAGGGCTTATCTTAATCTTTATGTCGTATTTTTCGATTTTTTTCTCGATAAGCGTGTCCGACGGATAAATCTGTTCGAACACGGCCGGCTGTATCCTCATCAACGAATCCAGTTTTTCTATCTCCATGGATAGT
>MWBZ01000166.1 GCA_002069765.1 bacterium ADurb.Bin243 | reverse complement strand
TAAACTGTAAAATTTCTTGACCAGCTCGATATGAGTAAAATTCAAATTATCTAATATTATGGCTTCGGCTTTTTTCGACGCAATATAGCCGCTGACGGCTTCATTTATTAATCTATAATTTATTCCGCCTTTATCCGCGCGTAAAATGTCGAATACCGCCATATGATGGGCCGCAGGCCCACTTTTCCCCGCCATAAAAACCAGATAAGGATGATAAGGAACATACACTTCGCCATTGAACGATTTGATTTTATCGATTAAACTTTTTCCGGCGGCTTCGTCTTCTTTTGAAGGAATATGCACGCAGGGATTATAAAGCAAAAATAAAAACTGCATGAGTAAAACGGCGTAAGCAAAAGATAACTTAGATAAGCCGCAACATAAACTTATATCGATTTTTTCATTTTCATAATTAACCGAAGGTGAATCCGTTATTTTTTTCAACGCCAGCGGGGATATTAACGAAAACGCCGCGCAGGCCGGCATTAAAACGTTAAGATATCCGCCTTCGTGAATCCTCGCCAACCACGACGATAAAACCATTCCGAAAGCTAATGACGAGTAAAATAAAAAATCGGCGCTTTTTATAAAATAAAGCTTTATTAAAAAAAAGGCCGATAAGATTATCAGAAACGGAATTTTAGGAAGCAGATCGCCAAACCAGAAGCCCGCTATCAAGCTTTTATCTATAGCATGCATCGAAGGAAGATAATAGGCGTAATAACCGAATAAATAATCCGAACGGTAATTAAGATAAAATACCGCGCAGACAAGTGAAAGCGCCGAAATTGATATCAGCGGAATATGTTTTTTAAAATCCTGAAAAGCTAAAAATATTATAAGCGGAGCCGCCGCTACAATATTAGACTGCTTGCACATGCAAGCGAGAGTCAGCATCAAAGCGGCTATTACCTGATTATATTTAAAGCGGCCGAACCTTAATATATAAAAAAAAGACATTATCAGAAGCAAAGCGAGAGAATCCACGCGCGCTATATCGTACCAGGCGCCGCATACTTCAAAACACGCGGTAAAAAGCGCGACAAAATAAAAGGAGTAAGCCGCGACGCCCGTTTCTTTAAAAACCCATTTATAAATCAGAAACAAAGTCAATCCGAACGATAAAAGCGAAACCAGGCGCATCGCAAATAATGCGTTACCCCATAATAATGCGGCGGGGTAACATATCACGTAATATAAAGGCGCGTAAATAAAAGGAACAAAATCCAGCGAAGGCGCGGCGTAAATATTTCCGCCGCCGGATAATATTCTGATATGATCCGCCATAGAGCCTTCCATCCATTCGAGCTCGAAAGCATAACCGGCGCGCGACAACGCTATATAAGCAAAAGCCGATATATACCAGAAGCAAAACGCCATTAAAGACAGTTTTAAAATTTTTGTAAGCGCTGAATCATTCATGATTTTAACCAGGCCCAGAACATTAACCGCGAAACATTCGCTAAATAAATTTATTTTATCTTTATTACCACGGACAATATTAGCACTATAAATTAAATATTGCAATAAAATATTTAATCCGCCATTTTGATTGACATTGAAGACGCAAATTGATAAAATAATTTTTAGAAGTTATTTGTTTTAAGGAATCAATAACCATGGTTAAAAATAAAATAGCCATACTTCTTGCGGATAGCGACGCCGTTTCAGCCGCAACCGAAACAGAGAAGCTAGAAAATTGCGGATATGCCGTTTTTACTGTCGACACCCCTGAAAAATCGTTTAAAGCTATTAAAAATATTTCCGGCATCGATCTTATACTTATGACGCCGGACTTCGCCAATTTAAACGGCAGCCCGCCGGACGTTAGATCAATTTTAAAAAATAATGAACTGCCTGTAGTATTTTTATTATCCGGCGCCGAAGAAAAATTATCGGAAGACGTTCAAAATACCGCCTCCGGATTTGCGTTAAAAGGCTCCACCAAAGCCGCGCTGAATGCATGTATCAAAACGGCCTTAAAACAGTTCGAAACCGATAAACGATTAAAAACCGACCTCGCCGCGTGCAGGAATAACGAAGACGAGCTGCGCTCTAAAGATGAAAAACTTACGCTCATGGTCGACGGCGTTCGCGCCCTTTTGACTTATATTGACGCCGACCTGCGTTTCGTTCAGGTAAATAAATCTTATGCTGATTGGTACGGCATGACTGTAAAGGAAATAGCGGGGAAAAAAATCAGCGATCTTCTGGCAAAAGACGTCTTCGAAAGGTCGCTTCCAAATTATCGCAAGGCGCTGAACGGAGAAGCAGTTCACTTTGAAAACCGCACGCTGAACAAAGAGGGAAAAGAAAGTTTTGTCAGCGTATCGCTTGTGCCGCATTTTCAGGGAGAACGGGTGGTTGGCTTTTTCGGATCGATAACCGATATTACCGAACGCAGAAGGGCCGAAGAAGAAATCAAACGGCAGTTATTAGATAAAGAAATCCTTCTCAAAGAGATTCATCACCGGATAAGAAATAATATCAACGCTATTTCCGGCATTCTCTCGCTTCAGATGCAATCGACAGGTTCGGCTGAAGCAAAAGCTGCGCTGAAAGACTCTATCGCGCGGATCAAAAGCATTTGCGTCCTCTACGATAAACTCCTGATAAGCGACGAATATGAAGAAGTTTCGGTCAAAACATATATCGAAAGCCTTACCGATATCATAACCGGGCTATTTTCCGGAAATTTTAAAATTACCATCGATAAACACGTCGCGGATTTCAATCTCGATTCAAAAAACCTTTTTTCTCTGGGCATAATTATCAATGAACTTCTCACTAATGTAATGAAATACGCTTTTACCGGCAAAGAAACCGGCCTTATAAATATTTCCCTCGATAAAGTCGAAAACTGCATAACCCTGACCATAAACGATAATGGAAAGGGGCTTCCCGAAGGGTTCGACATTAATAAAACAACCGGATTCGGCTTCCGGCTGGTCGAAATGATCACGCAGCAATTGAGAGGAACTTACACGATAGAAAACTGCTGCGGAACCCGGAGCGTTTTGAAATTCAATATCCCGCGCTAATTTTTAACTAAAAAACTCTTTTTTATACTACCTGCCTTTTTCCCTGATTTTTTCCAAGGCTTTTATGATTTTATTCCCTTTTCCGATAGTAAAAAAATATAAAATAAAAATTATTTTAAGAAACTATAAATTTAATCTCATTTTAAGATTTATTAAATTTAATCGTTTTTATATATTACTTTGATTCAAAACCATTTGCAGCAGAACTATATTTTTTTAATACGCCAGTCTCAAATCGATACTCATTTTTAAATAAATTATAATTTACCGCCGCCTGATATTTTTCATTTTTAGCTTCAATCAAGCCTTTTAAAAAATAATCAGCCGGATAAAATTCCGGCATGCAAATTGCCAATATATGAAATAAATTTAAAACGGCAATAATTAACAGGCGGGGCGTAAAATGTATAAAAATTTAAAATCAGCCATGGTATGCGGCATAGAAGGGCACGAAGTTGAAGTGGAAGTTCATTCTTCCAGCGGCCTGCCGGCCATCACCATAGTCGGCCTGCCGGATACGGCGACCAGCGAGTCTAAAGACCGGGTAAGAAGCGCAATATGCAATTCCGGATTCGATTATCCGCTAAAACGCATCACCGTAAACCTGGCTCCGGCGCACCTTAAAAAAGAACACGCGTTCTTCGATCTGGCTATAGCGCTCGGTATTTTAAGCGTATCCGGCCAGCTCGAAGAAGCTTTGAATTTAAACGAATATATTATAACGGGCGAGCTGGCGCTCAGCGGAAAACTTCTGCCTTTAATGGGAATACTGCCGATAGCTTTGCTGGCAAGAAGCCTGGGGCTTAAACTGATAGCACCGGCCGCCAATATTAATGAAATAAAAATTATCGACGGCCTCGAATATTATGTTTTCGACAACCTGAGCGGCGCCATAAACTATATAATAAAAAAAGAATATTTTCCGCAGGCAAACTTAACGAAAAACCGCGCGGGAAAGTCCGAAGAAAATTCAAACGGCCCCGATTTAAAAGACGTCATAGGACAGTCTTACGCCCGCAGGGCGCTTGAAATAGCCGCCGCGGGAAGCCACGCCATAATGATGAAGGGCGTTCCCGGCAGCGGCAAAACCATGCTTTCAAACTGCCTTCCGCAAATCCTGCCGCCCATGAATTTCGAAGAGAGCCTTGAAGTTTCTAAGATATATTCAATATCCGGCCTGTTAAAAAGCGACAGGCTGGTCGAGAAAAGGGCGTTCCGCGCCCCGCACCACACTATTTCGGAAGCGGCGATGGTAGGCGGAAGTAAAATACCGAAGCCCGGCGAGGTATCGCTCGCACATAACGGAGTATTATTTCTCGACGAATTCACCGAATATAAAAAATCCGTGCTCGAAGCCCTTAGGCAGCCTTTAAGCGACGGCTCCGTCACCATTTCAAGGGCGAGCGCCACATATACTTATCCCGCGCGCTTCATGCTGGTGGCCGCATGCAACCCCTGTCCCTGCGGCTACTTCGGCGACAACAGGGTCGCCTGCTCGTGCACCGGCGCATCCATTAAAAAATACCGCGCTAAATTTTCCGGGCCTATCGTTGACAGAATAGATATCCAGGTGGAAGTGCAGCGCGTAGATATGAAGGATATTAAAAGCGGAAAAGCTCCTGAAAGCTCAAAAACGGTAGCGGACAGGGTTAAAGCCGCCAGAAAAATCCAGGCGAAAAGGTTCGGCGGCGGCGGGCGCGCAGGCCAAAAAGAAAGCATATTCGCTAACGCTAATATGAGCGTCGAACAAATAAAAGAATATTGCGGCATAGATTCCGAATCGAATTCGTTACTGCAATCTTTCGTTGAAAAGTACAACCTGTCGATGAGAAGTTACTATAAAATATTAAAGGTGGCAAGAACGGTAGCGGATATGGAAAGTTCATCTAAAATCAGAAAGGAGGACCTGCTTGAAGCCATACAATACAGAAGCGGATTTAATTACTGACGGCGGATTGATTTATACAGTATTGGCGCGCGGCAAGAATATGAATAAAAAAGAGCTCGGTTCCGCCGGGGAAAATCTCGCCGAAAATTATCTCGCGCTCAATAAATTTAAGATCCTTAAAAAGAACTACAGGACAAGGTTCGGCGAGATCGATATCATAGCTTTCAAAGAAAATACTATTTTTTTCTTCGAAGTGAAAACCAGAAAATCCTCGAATTACGGTTTCGCCAACGAGGCCGTTAACCGGCTCAAATTGAACCGCATTATGAACACGGCCCTCAGATACATAAACGAAAATAAGCAAATCAGCCGCTTCAATATGAATTTTTCATTGATAGCCATTCAAATAGAAGCCGGCGAAATAGATATTAAAATAATACCTATGAACTGAATTACTTGAATTTATTATCTAAAGCCTCACAAATTTTCATTTATGCAGCGATTTAAAAATTTCATAAATAATGCGCTCCGCCTGCGCGGGGTCTTCTCCGTCGATGAGAACCGCCGCCGTGACGGGTTTATTTTTAGCCGCCAGACGGTAACACGCCGCCGAAGCTCCGGGGCCGCCGCCCGTATGCCCGTATACTGGCCCGTAAGGCGAACCTCTGTCGATCATGAGCCCCGCGCCGTAATAAGGATCATAAAAAGGCCGGCCGGTGACGCCTTCGACTTTGATACCTTTAATCATGAGCTCGATCTGGGCCTCGGACAGCAAATTTCCGCTGAAAAGCGATTCGCATATAACGGCCGTTTCATGAGCGTCCGAAGATATCACGCCGTGGGAAACCCATTGCGGGTGATATAATTTATAAACGTCGGCCGGCGATTCTTTCGTTCCAAGATAGCTGCTGGGGCCGAATAAATTATCCTTTAAAGATTCCGACGTATTTGAAACTTTCGTCGATTTAAGGTTCAGAGGCTCGCATATGAAGGATTGCACCGCGCCGGAAAAAGATTTTCCGGATTCAATTTCAATTATTTTTTTTAAAAGCATATAGCCTATGTTGGAATATGAAAATTTTTCGCCGGGCGTAAATAAAAGTTTTTCGCCTGCGGCGCGCTCTATAAATTCATCAAAACTCCACGGCTTCATGCCTTTTTTAACGGCGTCATGGTAGGCGGCAAGGCCGCCGTAATCGCTTAACCCGCCGGTATGCGTCAGAGTATTTAAAACGGAAATAGAACCTGAATTTTTTATCGAAGGAAACCATTTATACAGCCTGTCTTCGACGGACAAAACGCCCATCCCCGATAGTTTTAAAATGATCGCGGATATTATAGTTTTAGTGACGCTGTAAATGTAAAAAACAGGCGCCTTATCCCCGGCAGTATATTTCAAATTTCCGCCGTTATCGAACGTTTCAACAAATCCGTTATCGCCGCAAATAACGGCCGCGCTTATCACTCGCGCCGAATAGGCGCCTTTTTCAGACTTTAGCGATTCATTTATAATCGCCGTTATTTTATCTTTCATAGCGGACTCCATAAAAACAGCCGTAAGAAATTTATCTTCCTTACGGCCGTTTGGTTATCACTTAAGGTCTCTTTTCAATTTTAAGGCATTTTTAAATATTTTATATATAAAGCTCGCAGGGCGAGCCCCAGCCTTAACTATTCACTATCCACTCTACACTATTCACTGATAAACTTACCCACATTAAATGAATAAGAGCCGGTTTTATAGCTTAAAACCGCTACCCGGCCTTGCTTTTAAGGTAAGGCTCGATAACGTTTAAATGCCGCTTATACATCCTTAATTTATAGTCGATTTTATCGCCG
>MWBZ01000165.1 GCA_002069765.1 bacterium ADurb.Bin243 | reverse complement strand
GGCGGCCGCAACGTATCGCTCAATTACTTCGCCGACCCTGACGACGATCCCAACGTATTCCGCGATACCGACGTAATCTTAAAAGGCTCGGAAATAGCCGGCAAAATGAAGGAAGCTTTTGACGAAGAATTCGAAGCGCTCGAAAATTTCGAAATCAGCAAAGACCTTTTCGGCAACTGGAGCGGCAAAGACAAAGAGCTTATCGCGGCCGAAAAAGCCATGGACATGTGGATAAAAGGCATGGGACCGCTCAACGATCCAGTTTTAAAAGAAGTCAACGCCGAACTTTTCAAATACAAAAAAATGGTCAACTACCAGGGTTACGATCCTTTCGAAAACAGCCACTACGCCGCGGTAAAACTTTACGGCAAACATAACTTCCAGCAGGAAAGAAACGATATAACCGATAACCTCGTCGCCTTTATGGACGCCTGCACCCAGGAAATAATAGTTCAAAACCCTTACGTAATACTCACCGAAAAATCCCGCGCGGCGCTCAAGCGCGCAAGCGATCGCGGTGTTAAAATAATAATTCATACCAACAGCCCCGTAAGCACCGACAGCATACTTACACAGGCTTTCTTCCTCAAAGACTGGAAAGAAGTCATGAAAGCCATTCCTAACGCCCGCGTGTTCGTATTCGTAGGCAAAAACAAGCTGCACGCTAAAGTGTTCGTATTCGACAAAACCGTATCGGTAGTCGGCACCTATAACATGGACTATATGAGCGAACAGATAAACGGCGAAGACGTTTGCGCGATCAAATCCGCCGAGTTTTCAAAAGATTGCCGCGACCGCATCTTCGAAGACATAGCGCAGTCCAAAGAATATAAAATCGGCATAAACGAAAAAGGCGAAGCTTACGAAGTCTATGGTCCCGGATCGTTTACGGACAAAAAGACGATGTTCATCCTCGAAACTTTAATGAAGCTGAATATATTGAAACCTCTTATATAAATAGGACGCAAGGTGATTTTTATGGTTAGCTCACAACCTCAACTACGGCCGGTTTCCCGAAAATTTTTATGCCTGCTTCTAATAGCGTCGCTTTTGTGCGCATTGTTTCAGCCCGCCGTTATAATGGCCCAGAGCTCCGGCGGGCAGGATATAACGCAAATCCGCTCCATTTATTCCGCCCTTCAAACTTCTAACAGTTTGAGTACCGGCTTGAAAATAGAAATAATCGATTCAGCGGAACCTACCTATCAAAACGACGGTAAGACGCTAAAAATTTCCAGCGCGCTGGTTCCTGCGCTATTTAAAATAGACGGCGGCGCGGGAATGGCGTTATTTTTAGCCCGCGAAATTTCATACGTCGAAAATATGAAAGCCGGTTTCGAAGGATTTCAGCTCGAATATTTGTCCGACAAAGCCGGAATAATAGTAGCCAATAACGCCCGCTACAATGTCGGCGCGTCTACGTTCAACGGCATAGTAAAGGCGGTCAAATCAGACCCGGCAGGCGATTCGCGCGATAAAATAAGGGCGCTGAAGATAGGCGTTTCGCAGTATGTAACGCCTTCAGACCTTTCACGGCTAATGTCCAACAAAATGAGGCGCGGCGTCACCATAAAAAAAGGCGTCAACGTTAACGAAATAGGCAAACTGACCGGCTGGCAGCCGATATTAAAAAACGCAATCGGCGGCGCATTCAGTAACGTCGCCATTTACTACGGCCTGAATGTGGCAACCAATATGCTCGACGGCTATCCGATCAGTCAGAGCTTAAAAAACGCCGTTAAATCGACTTTTACGCCTGAATACCTGGTAGGCGGCCTTGCCGGCTCCGTAGTGGGCGGCGCGATAGGCTCTGTAGTCGGAAGCCTTATACCCATTCCCGGCGCCGGCCCTATCATGTCGGCATTCATCGCCGCGGCGCCTGCGATATTCGGCGCGAACCTGGGCTCCGAAATCGGCACGAACGCTATTCTGGATTATAAACGCAATAAAAGCGTAAGCCTCAAGCGCGTCTGGGACGCTATGGACGTTTCATATCTGGTAGGCCACTCGGTCGGAATGGCGGCCGGTATGGCCATCGGATCGGCGCTGATACCCATCCCAATCGTAGGCGGCTTTATAGGCGGCGTGGCCGGAGGTTTTATCGGTTCAAAAGTATCGCGAGCCATTGCTAACCTATATTATAAAATCAGCGGAAAAGCCAAAGATAAAATATCCGGAAATTCATCTGAAGGCGGAAACACAATTAACCTGCCATGGCTTAAAAAGAAAGAAGCCGCAGCCGGCGCGCCTGATGATCAAACCGTTGCGGAGCCACAATCAGGCATGAGCGCTGAACTTTTAAACGCTCAGAAAAAAATGAACGACGCATATCAAAAATATGTAAAACTTTTGTCGTCTGAAAAAGAAGACAGCCCTGCTCTTAAAAACGCTCTGGATGAATTCAGCCGTGCGAGCGAACAGTTCAATTCGCTAAAAAAACCGCAAAAAGCCGCCGGGCAGGCCGGAGAATAAACTATTACCGCTATAAATAGATGCATTTTTTTACCGGAGGCCGTAAGCGTTTTGTACGGCCTCCTCTTCATTTAAATTCAAACCGTTTCAACAAAACAATTAAAGTAAAACAATTAAAAAAAGCTTTAATTTAATAGAAATTTATGCTAAAATTTAAAGCGTAAGTATAACATGGATTTGCATTTAATCAATAAATAAAAGCACTTAAGGAGGCGCTTAATATGTCAAAAAGGCCATCTATTTTATTTTTAACGCTGATCATAGTCTTTCTGCTCGGCTACTGTAATGCCTTCGCGCAAATTTCTTTCACCAAACCGACCGCTCCGCCGCCCGGACACAAACCCATGCCGATGCCGGAAAACGAATCTTTTATGGGTTACGCCATCGAGTCCGCAGATAATTTCGAGTTATCTACCATCGTTATAATTCTGGACCCTTCGGCTTTGCCCTCCAACGGGCCGTTCCGCACTCCCGAAGGCATGCTTTTTATCGGCCCTCAGAGGCTTATTTTAACCAACCTTAAAATCGAAAAGAGCGACAACGCCAACTATGACCCGGTAAAACCCGAAGGAATAATTCCAAAAATTAAATCTTTCAAGGCAAAGATAATATCCGATATAGCAGAAGCCGGCTCAATGCCTAAAATTCCGGGCAAGAGCGCCGAAAAAGAACCCCAAGATCAGGTAGCCAAAAACGAAGTGAACGCTAAAATAATCACTAAATTCATCGACGGCGGCCGTAAAATATGCGTGCTTTCAGGCACAGCCAACTATAACGGAAAAAAATACGAACTTTATTTCAACTTCCTCCCGCCGCTTCCTCCGGGCTATCAGGGCCCTCAAATCCCGGTCCCTCAACCCGTTAAATAAACGCATAACTCATAGCCATGTCGATAAAAAAGCGTGTGATAAAATAATTATCATACGCTTTTTATATTCCACAAAGTATATAGTTTATTCATTTCTGACAAATTTCTTTAAAAAATCCGACAAATTCCTTGAGTTTTCTTCGAATATATAATATAATCTTCTGTTATGCCAAAAACCTTAAACTTAAATATTTTTAAGCTGATTTCGGTCCATTTAGCGCCGCTAATCGTTATCGTACTTTACTTTTCCGCATTTATCGTCTTTTTCGATTCGTTCGGAGTAGATTCGCTGCCCGTAACGGTTTTATTCACCGCTTACATCACATGGTTTCACGGTAAAATAGCGGGTTTATCAAGCGTTATAGTTTTCACTTCCATCCATGCGGCGCTTCTTTACCTGGCCGGTAAACCCTCGCTTTCAATTCTTTTCGAAAAAAATCCAATTTTATATTTCGGACTCGCCACCGACGTCGTTCTTGTTTTTCTCGTTCATTACTTTAAAACGGTATTCAACCAGCTGAAAGATATACAAATCAAACTTGAAACGGCTAATTTACGCACCGCCGAGTCGGACCGTATCAAAAACGCCTTCATGGCGGATTTAAGCCACGAAATAAGAAACCCGCTCTGCAGCATAATAGGATACGCGGAACTGCTTAAAGACGACGAAATGCTAACCGAACAGCAGCGTTTATCTCTCGAACCAATACTCTCGAATTCCAATCATCTTCTTGGACTTATAAATAAAGTACTGGATTTTTCAAAGATAGAAACCGAAACTTTGACGGTTGAAAATATCGAATTTAATCTGTCTCAAATAATTTCCGAGGTTATAAGCTCATACCGTTTTCTCGCTTCAAAAAAAGGACTAAAATTCGATTATTCGATGAACGGCGACTTCAAAGATATGTTCATCTCGGATTCTCTCAGGCTCAAACAAATATTAATAAACCTTGTCAGCAACTCGATAAAATTCACATCCAGCGGAAGCGTGACTATAGAATGCCATGAACTCGCACACGGCGAAACGCATTCCGATATCTTATTCAAAGTCACCGATACCGGCCCCGGCCTTACCCCTGAAGAAATAAACCGTATTTTCAAGCCATACAAACAGGCGAGCTCTCAAACAGAAAGAACCTATGGCGGAACCGGACTCGGCCTTGTAATAGCGGACAGGCTCGTGCGCCTTCTCGGCGGCTCGTCAATAAAAGTCGAAAGCGCTGTCGCCCAGAACGACGCCGTAAAAAATACATCCTTTTCGTTCGAACTTAAAATAAAAAGAGGCCGCAGGATAGAAAAACCTTCCGCAGTTTCCCCGGAACAGGTTTTTGCCGGAGAAACCGCTTCGAAGGGCGAAAAACATCTTAAAATACTTGTAATCGAAGACAATCTGTTCAATCTGACTCTTATAAAAACAATACTGGAAGCGCGCTCTTACGAAACGATCGACGCCGCGGACGGTAAATCCGCATTAAACCTTGCCCTGACTAAAGATCCCGACCTCATATTGCTCGATATCCAGATACCGGAGTTAAACGGAATCGAAGTCGCGCGCAGAATCCGCGAATCCGGCCGCAGGATGCCGATCGTCTCCATAAGCGGCGACGGTTCGGCCGACGCCTTAAACGCCTGCCTTAACGCCGGCATGAACGGGGCATTAGTCAAGCCGTTCAAACCCGACGATATTTATAATGCGATCGCAATGTACGTTAAGTGAAGCGAATAAAATGCCTGAAATTATTAACTGCGTTAAATGCATTAATTATAAAGTGACATGGGACGTCAAATTTCCTCACGGCTGTAAGCTCTGGGGAATCATTTCAAAAAAAATGCCCGCTTACGAAGTCTTTCAATCGCTGGGCAAAAATTGCCCGCATTTTACGCCTAAAAATAACCCGAAATAGAAACGCATATTATAAAAATAGAATATATAAAAAGCCCGCCCTGAAAGGTTTCAAATCTTTTCCAGAGCGGGTTTTTACTTATATTTATTTTTTTATTTTTACATCCGCGGAATAACTATTTTCATTTTGTGCGGAAAAATCAAAAACCCCGCATTTCTGCGAGGTTTTTGTGTAGCGCCCCCTGCGGGATTCGGACCCGCAAACATTACTTTTTACGAATATTACTTTTTATTACTTGACATTCCAAAACTATTGTTATATAATGAAATTAATGATGATTTATATTCCTAACTGTTCGTAAGTGTTCGGTAAAAATTATCCCCCTATTATCCCCCCTGAAATTAACTGTCAGTTTCAGAGGGCAAACCGTGTCCAAAGACACCGAATGGAGAGTTTATGGCTATATACTACAGATGCAACAAGTGTAAGTCGGAATTCAGCGTTAAACTTAAAAAATGCCATAAGTGCGGTGCGGCCGTCCCGAAAACAGGAAAATCGTTTAAGATACGCGTAATGAAAAATCGTAAATATGTGACCGTATCCGTCCCCGACAGCCTTCAAAAAGCCAAAGAGGTTGAGGCTAAGATAAAATCTGAACTCGTATCAGATGAATACTATAACAGACGAAAGGCTAGCATTACCCTCAATGAAATATGGGAAAGATACCTGGAAAGTTATAAAGCACGGGGCAAGGCCTGGAAAGTCGAAGAACGCCGCTATAACCAGTATCTGAAACCAAAATTCGGCAAAAGGGTTCTGTCCGATATATCGCCGTTTGATATTCAATCTATTGGAGTTACGCTCTCCAAAACTGAAACGAAATACGGAACTCCGTATCGCCCTAAAACGATTAAAAATATAATCGATTTATTAAGCGTATTATTTAATTATGCTATAAATATGGACCTTTTTGAAAAACGAAACCCTTGCGAAAAGGTAAAACGCCCCAAGATTAATAATGAGGTAACCAATACCCTTTCTGTTGATAAATTAAAAAAATTCTTAGTCTTTCTTGATAAATACAATCACAGGCCTACAGCGAATCTGCTTAAGTTCCTTTTATTCACGGGTATAAGACTCGGTGAAGCTTTTAAACTCGCATATAAGGACATTAATCTTGAAGATGGCACGATGGTACTGCGTGACCCGAAAGGCGGTAAGGACCAATGGCTTTGCCTGAATGAACTTGCAATCGGCGTAATTCAAGACCAGAAAAATTTCAAGAATTCGTCAATCGACCTGGTATTTCCGAATCAGGAAGGAAGAATCAGGACAGAAATCGGAGACCGCTGGGTTTCCATTAAGAAGGCTGTCGGCATTCCGCTTAACTTCCGTTGCCACGACCTCCGTCATCAGTTCGCTACGCTACTTGCTTCAAGCGGTAAGGTTGACCCATATACAATTCAAAGATTAATGACCCACAAGGATTTCAAAACCACTCAGCGTTATGCCCATTTATACGAACAGACGATGCGTGACGGGGTCAAAGTTATAGACGAACTGCTAAAAAACTATAAAAGTTCGTTACCGGTTACCGATTTGGATAACAGCGATAGTG
>MWBZ01000164.1 GCA_002069765.1 bacterium ADurb.Bin243 | reverse complement strand
ATATTCAAAAAGCTCGGCGGTTCGACTATTCTTGAAAACAATATAGTCCAGACTATCGGCTCGGCGGGCGAATCCATAGCCGCCGGCGTTGTTTTCACAGTGCCCGCGCTCGCTTTGATGAAATTCATGCCCGAGCATGCCGACCGTTTCGATCTCGATTATATGACCATATTCACGCTCGCCATCATAGGCGGCATTCTCGGCGTATTCTTCATGATACCGCTGAGGCGTTATCTTATAGTAAAAGAGCATAAAACGCTTATATATCCTGAAGGAACCGCGTGCGCAGACGTGCTGATCGCCGGCGAAAAAGGCGGCAACCTGGCCCGGCTGGTTTTTACCGGCCTCGGTATCGGAACGCTTTATAAGTTTTTAATGAGCATATTCAACCTCTGGAAAGACACTCCGGCTTACGCCATAAAATGGTTCAAAGGCGCCATAGTCGCAGGCGAAGTAACTCCGGAGCTCCTCGGCGTCGGTTATATAATCGGCCCCAGAATATCCGGCGTAATGGTAGCCGGCGGTATTTTATCCGCTCTGGTCTTAACCCCTCTGATCAAGATTTTCGGTGAAAACGTCACGATGATAATCCCCCCGGCCGATATACCAATTTCTCAAATGAGCATGGACGATATCTGGCATTATTATATACGCTACATCGGCGGCGGCGCGGTAGTTTTTGGCGGCCTCGTAACCATGTTAAAAACGCTGCCCACGATATGGTCTTCTTTCGTCGCAAGTTTCAAAGAGATGTTCTCGGCCGTAGAAGCCGCTAAAAAAATCCGCACTGAAAACGATATTCCTCTATACATAACCGTTTTAGGCTCACTGGCGCTCGTGATCATTCTCGCGTTCATGCCTTTCATGCCGGGCGACCATCTGGCTAAATTCGCCACGGCCTTTCTGATAGTTTTCTTCGGATTCTTCTTCGTAACGGTTTCTTCGCGCATAGTCGGGCTTATCGGCTCTTCTTCCAACCCTATTTCGGGCATGACCATAACCACGCTCATGCTTACCTGCCTTTTATTCGTGGCGGTAGGCTGGACCGGAAACGAATACGCCGGCGTCGCGCTCTGCGTGGGCGCTATCGTCTGCATCGCGGCGGCCAACGGCGGAGCCACTTCGCAGGACCTTAAAACGGGTTATCTTGTCGGCGCGACGCCTAAATGGCAGCAGGTCGGCCTTATAATAGGCGTCATAACTTCTTCCATCGCCATAGGCATGACGCTACTCCAGCTTCATCAGTCGCTCGGCATCGGCTCGAAAGAACTCGCCGCGCCCAAAGCGCAGCTCATGTCGATAATAATCGACGGCGTTCTCAATCAGACCCTTCCGTGGGACCTTATACTGGTCGGATTTTTTATGGGCCTGGTAATGGAAGCCTGCGGCATCGAAGCGCTGCCGTTCGCGGTAGGGGCTTATCTTCCGCTTTCGGCGTCCACCCCGATTATGGTCGGCGGCTTTATAAATCTTATCGCTTCTAAATTTTACAAAATAAAAGAATCCGAATCCGACACCAGCCCCGGCGTGCTTTACAGCTCCGGATTAATCGCCGGCGGCGCGCTCACCGGCATAGCCATAGCCCTTCTCAAAGGGTTTAAATATCAGGGCGTTTCACTTTCGAACTACTTCGATTTATATACAAAATTCAATCTGGAAGCGGTTTACGGAAGCTTTAACGACCTGGTCGCGGTAATCTGTTTCGGGCTCATGGCGCTTACGCTCCTTTACATGGCCGGCGACAGGTCTTCGCAAAACGGCGGCGGCGTGGCGAACGGTTCCGAAACCGAACAAAAAGCATAAATTTATCACTAATATAATCATTACGAATCAATAAGAAGAAAGGCGGTTTAAAATGCCGCAAAAAGCAGATAAAAATCCAGTTTACGCTTATGTAATAAAAAATTCGATATATATCAACACTACCGTCCGCTGTTCAAACGTATGCGATTTCTGCATAAAATTTTTCGACAGCGGAGTCGCCGGATACGACCTCACTCTCGCGCGGGACCCGCAGGCTGATGAAACCTGCGCCCAGATAGACGCCCTGCTTACGCCGCAAATCGAATCCATCGTTTTCTGCGGCATGGGCGAATCCACTTACCGCCTGGAATTCATGGAAAAAATAGCTGAAAACTATAAGGGACGCGGTTTAAAGTTCAGGCTCAACACGAACGGCCACGGAAATTTAATTAATAAATTCGACATAGTCCCAAGGCTTTCAAAATTTTTAAATACGATATCCATAAGCCTTAACGCGCATAATAAAGCCGACTACGACAGGCTGTGCAATCCGGCTTTCGAAAACGCATACGAAGCGATGCTCGAATTCGCCGAAAGCTGCGTTTCTCAAATAGAAGAAGTCTATCTTACGGTAGTGGAAATGCCGGGCGTGGATATTGAAAAATGCAGAGCCATAGCGGATAAGCTAAAAGCGAAGTTCAGAATCAGGCCTTACATACCCGTTCCCGCGGCCAGAGACAAGTGCCAAACGGAATGCGAAAAGTGATTTATGTTACTTCAATAAACAAAAGATAAAAAACGCAAAAGGTGTTATAACTATTTTATGGACGTTCAACCCTTAATTTCAAAAGCCTGTAAAGAAGATTTAAATGGAATCCTCGAAATAGAGAACGAAAATTTCGGCGACGATTCATTCAACCGTTCACAGTTCGTCCGCGCTTTAAAAAATGAAAGGGCGATTTTTATAAAAGCTGAAATTCCCGGCCTTAACGGTGCTAAGAAAAAACTGGCGGGCTATGCGCTCGGGTTCGGCAAAAAAGTCGGAAAGCCGGGCAGTCAATATTTTTCAGCCTATCTTTATTCCATAGCCGTAGCCAAAGCGGCGCAGGGCATGTCTATAGGCAAAAAACTCCTTTTAGAGTTCCACCGGCTGGTCAAATCCAGAGATTGCGCCAATATTTACCTGGAAGTAAGAACCGACAACGCAGCCGCCATTAAGCTTTACGAAAGTTTCGGATATATAAGAAAGGGCGTGGTTCAGAATTATTATCACGATCTCAGCCCGGCTTTTAAATACTTTAAAAACGATTTATAATAAGCGCGTCGTTTCGCTTTAAAAACTTACACTAGAAAATGGAAAACGGTATATTATGAGTTCACTAATCACGCGTCATCTGATAGATCACGGATTCAAACCGGTAGCACTGGAAGATAAACCCGTTATAAAAAGTTATTTTCAAAAGGAAAATTCGAACTTTTCGGATTATTCGTTTTCAATGCTTTACGCCTGGTCGGCTTCAGGAACTGTTTTTTACAGGCGTTTCGGCGAAACGCTGATGATCGCCCGCGCAATTCGCGGCAAAATAGATTTTTTATATCCGCCCCTCGGCGCTTCGAACAGCGAAGAATTTCAGGCCGCGGTCTCGCAATGCGCTGAAACATTTAGCGCCATCAGCCGCAAAAGCCTCGATGCCATTTCAGGTCCAACAGCTCCAGGCGGTTTTTCGTTTAAAATACTCAGCATAGACGAAAACAAAATCAAATGGGCAGATCAGTTGAATTTAGAAAATTACAAAATAGAAATAAACGAAGATCTTCCCGACTATATTTACGAATATCAGAAACTCATAGATCTTTCAGGAAAAAAATATAAAAATAAGCGTGAAAATATAAATAAGTTCGTCAGAAGCTATCCCAACTATACTATAGAGCCTATCTGCGAAGAAAATATAGGCCCTATCTTAAAGTTCCTGTCGCGCTGGTATATCGAAAATAAACCCCAAAGACAAATCCAGATTTCGGAGCTTTTCGACATAAACACCGTAAACTTCGAAAAAAACTATATTCTCGAATCATATCAAAGCCGCCGGATACTTCGCAGTTTCAAAAATCTTGATATAAAAGGCGAGTGCATAAAACTTTATTCCGGCATCGTAGGCTTTATAATCGGCGAGCAAACCAGCTCCGACACGTTTACCGTTTTGATAGAAAAAGTCGACAATAATTTTTTCGGGCTGTCACAGCTTCTATTCCGTGAATTTCTCGTTAGAAACGCCGGCGGCGAATTCATAAACACATCCGACGATTCCGGCATGCCCGGGCTTAAGGTCCTGAAAGAATCATATCAACCGCTGTACATGAAAAAAAGATATTTTCTCAACCTCATTAGTTGTTGACAAAAATTACTTTTGGGGCTATAATAACCGCATAAATTTTACTTTGGTAACCGTGTTAAAAACCCGGCCGCATCGTGCGCCGGCGCAAAAATTACCCGTATAAATTAGCGTCCCGCTTGCAATCATCGATGAAACAAAAAAAGACTAAAATACTCATATCTACTAAAAATAAGGATAAAATACTCGAGCATATCAGCCGCTGCTCCATATCGGAAGAAAGCAAAGCAGCCATAATGAACTGCGAATTTCAGCGCATCGAATACTGTCCCGAATATCGTGAAATGAGCATAAACCTGCGCTCCGCCGAAATAACCAGCTCCAGCGATTTCCTTCCCGTAAAATCATATTTTAAGAAAATGCTGCCCGGGCTCGATTCCGTCATTTTCGATATCAGCTTCGACAGGCCCGTCACCGCCGATATAGTCGTAAGCAAGCTCTGGGAGGACGTTACGGCGCACATAATAAAACTCAGCCCTTCCTGCCAGGTATGGCTGCCTATTTCAACGCCTTCGCTGCTCAACGATTCGTCGATCAGGCTCGAAATCGGCGATGAAACAGGGTTTTACACTCTTAAAGACAGGGCGGTAGATAAAAACATAGAAAAATACCTTCTGGACAAATATAATCTGACATGCCGCGTATTCATAGATAAATCAAGTTATAAAGCAGATAAAATAGGCGGCTTCGAATACAAAGACCCGGTCGAGCCTTCGAGCGGAAACGGCTCCTCTGGCCGGCAGGAAACCGGTTCAATAAACGCCGGCGGCGGTTCCGCTCCGCGCGCCTTCGCGCCTGCAGCTAACGGCGGCGCCCAGCCGCAATCCGGCGGCGCTTCGCAGCAGCCCGTAAAGCCGAATATTCCGGCCGCGGAAAATAACGTTCCCAAACCGGCGCCGGCGCAGTCTGTGCAATCCGCGCCCGCTGACGACAGCGTTATTCACGGTAAAAAAATAAAGGAAAACGCCGTGCCGTCAAAAATATCAACGCTATTCGAGGCTGAAAAAAACGTCACTATAGAAGGCATTGTTGTCAGCGCCGAAGACCGCATCACAAAATCCGGCAAGGTAATGACTTCGTTTTCCGTATGCGATTTAACCGATACCATAGTCTGCAAGCTCTTTTCAGAAGCCGGCAGGAGCCCCAAACTAAAAGCGGGCATGGTAGTGCGCGCTTTTGGAAGCATAAAATTCGACGAATACGCCAAAGACATGATAATGATGGTAAACGACATAAACAAGGGCAAGCTTAAAAAGCGCGAAGACAAGTCCGAGCGCAAAAGAGTCGAGCTGCACGCTCACTCTAAAATGTCGGCCCTCGACGGCATGACGGAAATATCCGATTTCGTCAAGCTCGCCTCCTACTGGAAACATAAGGCGGTAGCGCTCACCGATCATGGCGTGGTCCAGGGTTTCCCGGATTTTTACGACGCCGCTAAAAGCAATAACATCAAGCCGATATTCGGAATGGAAGGCTATCTCATAGACGACAGCTACGCGGGCCTCGTCAAGGGCGACAAGCTCAAAGTAAAGCCGCCCGCGCCATACCACATAATTATCCTGGCCGTGAATTATACGGGCCTTAAAAACCTTTACAAACTCGTTTCAGCCTCGCACATCGATTATTTTTATAAAAAGCCGCGCATTCCGCGGTCCAAACTGCTCGAGCTTCGCGAAGGGCTCATACTGGGAACCGCCTGCGAAGCCGGCGAGCTGATAAGAGGCATCGTGGAAGGCAAGACCGAAGAAGAAATAGACGCTATCGTCCGCTACTACGACTATCTGGAAATTCAGCCCGTCAAGAACAATAACTTCATGATCGAAAAATTCAGCGATAAATTTTCTTCGGTAGACGACTTGAAAGCGCTCAACAAAAAGATTTACGAGCTCGGCAAAAAGCACGGAAAGCCGGTTTGCGCCACTTCCGATATGCACTACCTCAACCCCGAAGACGCCATTTACCGCAAAATACTGTTCGCCGGCCAGAAATACGAAGACGTCGAAAACTCCTGCGAACTATACTTTCCGACCACCGACGAAATGCTCGAGGAGTTTTCTTATCTGGGCGAAGACGCCGCCAGGGAAGTGGTAATAGAAAATCCCGAAAAAATAAGCGAAAGTATCGAATCGCTCGCCCCGATACCTCGAGAAAACGCATTTCCGGTCATGGAAGGCGCCGAAGAAAAAATACGCGAAATGTCATACGCCAACGCCGAAGCCATTTACGCTTCGCCTCTGCCGGAGACGGTGCAGAAGCGCCTGGATTACGAGCTGAACTGCATCATCAAAAACGGTTTCGCCACGCTTTATCTGATCGCCCATGAACTCGTCAAAAAATCTCTCGACGACGGATACCTCGTAGGCTCGAGGGGATCGGTAGGTTCTTCGCTGGTGGCCACTTTCACCAATATAACCGAAGTGAACCCGCTGCCGCCGCACTATATATGCATAAAACCGGAGTGCAGATACAGCGAGTTCTTTGAAGATTCCACGCTGAATTCCGGCTATGACCTGCCCGATAAAAATTGCCCGAAATGCGGCGCCAAACTGAAAAAAGACGGCCATAAAATACCGTTCGAAGTCTTTCTGGGCTTCGAAGGCGATAAGACCCCAGATATAGATTTGAATTTTTCGGGCGAGTATCAGCCTGCGATACATAAATACGTAGAAGTCATTTTCGGCGAAAACAACGTGTTCCGCG
>MWBZ01000163.1 GCA_002069765.1 bacterium ADurb.Bin243 | reverse complement strand
TTTAAATCAAGTTAAGAGTTCAGAGTGGAGAGTTGAGAACTAAAGGACTTTTGGATATTTCGATAAGGCGTTTTATTCTTTTATATATAGAGCTCGCAAGGCGAGCCCCAGCATTAACTATTCACTATCCACTCTACACTATTCACTAATAAACTTAACCCACATGAAATGAATAAGAGCCTGAATTTATTTAAAAAGGCTATTCCCAGGTGCTCATGTAACCGTATTTGAAATCGCCGGGAGGGCAGAAATTTTCCTTTACGGTACGGGCCGAAGTCCATCTTACAAGATTTAAAAACGAACCGGCTTTATCGTTTGTTCCGGATTTTCTCGCGCCGCCGAACGGCTGCTGGCCGACTACCGCGCCCGTGCATTTATCGTTGATATAGAAGTTGCCTGCGCTATATCTGAGCGTATCGAAAGCGGTCTTTACGGCCGTGCGGTCTTCGGCGAATATCGCGCCGGTCAATGCGTATGGCGAAGTCTGGTCGCATAATTCGAGCGTTTTTTCAAAATCGGCGTCTTTATAGACGTAAATTGTGAGCACAGGCCCGAAGATTTCTTCCTGCATGCTTTTAAATTTTGGATCGGTCGTCAGGATGAGCGTAGGTTCCACGAAGTAGCCACGGCTCGAATCGCATCCGCCGCCGGCAATTATTTTAGCGTCTTTTGAATTTTTGGCGTAATCGATGTACGACTTTATATTGTCGAAGGAGCTTTTATCGATCACCGCGCCCATGAATACTGAAAAATCCTCGACGTCGCCCATTTTTATCTTCTTGACTTCTGATACGAGCTTGTCTTCGAGTTTTTTCCAGACTGATTCCGCGATATACGCCCTGGAAGCCGCCGAGCATTTCTGGCCCTGATATTCGAACGCGCCGCGGATAAGCGCGGTGCAGAGGGAATCGAGCTCTGCGCTCGGATGCGCGAAGATAAAGTCTTTTCCGCCGGTTTCGCCGACGAGGCGCGGATAGCACCTGTAAGAAGAGATATTATCGCCCACAGTCTTCCACATTTCATCGAAGACGCCGGTGCTGCCGGTAAAGTGAATTCCGGCCATATTTTCGTTTTTCATGACCATCGGGCCTATGAGCGAACCCTGTCCGGGGATCATATTTAAAACGCCGTCGGGAAGCCCCGCTTTCTGAAGCAGCTTCATTATGAAGTAAGACGAGTAGATCGCCGTTACGGCAGGTTTCCACACTATGGTATTGCCCATTACGGCGGGCGCAGAAATCAGGTTGGAGGCGATGGCCGTAAAATTAAATGGAGTTACGGCGAACACGAATCCGTCCAGCGGCCTGTATTCGGTATAATTCCAGACGCCTTTGTCGGAAGAGAGCTGGTTTTTATATATCTGCGACATATTGTATGCGTTGAAGTTGAAAAAATCCACCGATTCGCATACGGCGTCTATTTCGGCCTGATAAACATTTTTGCTCTGGCAGAGCATGGTGGCGGCGTTTATCGTGGAACGCCATGAAGTGGAAAGCATTTCGGCGGCCCTCATGAATATGCTTGCGCGTTCGCTGTAGGAGAATTTATCCCATACTTTTTTCGCGTTCATAGCGGCCGAAATAGCTGTGTTGATCTCTTTTTCTCCTGCCTTATGGAACCTGGCCAGCCTGTGGCCGTGATTGTGGGGCGAAGAGGCGTATCCGAAATTGCCCGTGTGCACTTCTTTGCCGTTGATTAAAAGTGGAATTTCGATTTCGCCTGATTTTAATTCGGCGATTTTGGCTTTAAGCTCCGAGGCTTCAGGCGTGCCTTTGGAGTAATTAAAAATAGGTTCGTTTACCGGTTTTGGAATTTCAAATAATCCGAACATTTCTTACCTTCCCTTCCTTGATGAAATATTTTTAATATATAATATTCGAAAAGAAGGAAGGCGTGCGAACGAGCAGGCCGTCATAAAATAAAAACCTATCCGGAGAAATTACGGACAGGCGTTTTGCCTTTTCTCCTTTCCGAACACGGGAGGCAAAAACCGTTTCCAGTTCCGCCCTCGCCTGAAATGAATCCAGGCCGCCCATCGTTCATGGCTTATGCTTTAGAACTTCAGGGTCGAAGAAAAATAAAATTAATTATTAAGTTGTGGCTAAATTTTATCAGTTTTAAATTTATAAGTCAAGAATTATATTTGACGGAATTAAATTTTAATTAATTATTTAGCTTAAAATAGTTTTTATCATCGAGTAATTTTCAAAAAGAGGATTGAAAATATTATCGAAATTTTTATTCGTTTCAAGAACGTTAAGCAGCATGGAATGGTTGGCGAACCCTTTCTCTATGAGCGAAACCGCTTTTTTTACGTCGCCGGCGTTCGCCGCGATGTCTTTTCTTTGTATGGCGAAGGCTTTTGCATACCATTTTATCAGCGCGTAAAATAAAGTCAAAAACTGGTACTGTTTTAGAATACCGTCGGCATAAAACGATCTTTTTCTGAATATGAAATGACTCAGGTATTTTTCGACGGGCGCCATAAGGCATGAATCATCTGTATCGAATTTCATGAGCGAGTGGAGCTTAAAGCCGAAATTAAGGCCTTCGTCGGGCAGCTTAAAATTTCCGAATTTAGCGGAGCATTTCAACATATTGAATAATACAGTGAAACCTTTTACCATTGCGTTCAATTCTTTTTTGCCCACCTGATGAAGACTTATGAAAGCCATTAAAATAAGAGGGCCGTAATTTTTTACGGGGCTGTTATCGTATATATCCGAACACTTTTCGATCAATTTTTTCATGACAGTTTTATTGGCGAGCTCCGTGCGGAATTTTTCACGGTAGTTTTCACGGTCGTCTTCGTGAAGCTTTCTGACAAGCCTTGAAAGGAATAAAACTATATAAAGCGCCACGGCCATCCGTTTATCGAAATTCATGGCGGAACCGTAATTGTTCCACAGATCCGCGTCGCGGGTATAACCTATATCGTTTAAATGACTGGCGTTATTTTTGTCGAATAAAAAGTCGGAAACGAAATGATTTATCTGCAGCATATCGCGATACTCTATTTCCACGCCGCCCGCCATTTCCAGAAGCGGTTCCGCTATAGTTTTATCGTTGTCGCAAGCGATTAATTTTTCTATTTCGGAAATATCGTGGGAAGGTTTTTCTTCGTTATAAACTCCCGGGCAGAAAAACGAATAATTTACCTGCACTACGTTATCCGGAAGATATAACAACTTTACCGGGAAGCTTTTACAGGTAGCGGCTTTGTAATCGATGCCCTTTTCCGTGTGCATGTGGCATAGATTGTCTTTTTTCAAAAATATGCAGCAGCCGTCGGAGCGCATCTTGAAATTATATTTTAAGCTGGTTTTGCAGTTTAAATAGTTTATTTTTTTAAGCGCGATTTTAATTTCCTCGCGAGGCTCATAAACAGAGCCGTTCGCGAGTTCGGCTTCAGGCAGTCCTGCGTTTGCGAGCGATTCGCGCCAGTTAGTTTCGTCGAAGCGGGCGGCTTCGTCGTCGCCTATGGATATCTGCCATTTACGGCAGCACGCGCCGCAGCACAGACATGCGTAACTGATATTGGAAGGGAAAATTATTTTGTAATCGGACATCGCTTCTCCTTAAATATAAGCTATTATAATCGAGACGATCACTATTAAAGATCCGGTTATCTGATTGGCGCTAACCGGCTCCTGCAGCAAGATATAGCCGCAGAGCATGGCGAAGGCAGGAGTGAGGTTGCTGAAAGTCATAGTCGTTACAGGCCCTGTTTTTTTTATGCATATATTCCAGAAAATCATGGGAAGTATGGTCGAAAAAAATATCGAAAAAATAAACGATGCGTAAACGAACGCGGGAAGAGATAACCATCTCGTCTGGGCGAGTTCGCCGTAGGCGAATGGTATCATCATTAAAGACGAAATAAAAACTGCGTTAGCCGTGAGCCTGAGCGGTGAATACTTTTTCAGAAGCGGCTTTGAAAATATCGAATATATCGACCAGGCCAGGGTTGAAAAAAACGCAAGCAGTATGCCGTAATAATAATTGGAACCAGCGGCCGCCAGCGACTGCCTGTCGATAAAAATACAGTAAATTCCGAATAAAGACAGTAAAATAGCCATGAATTTTTTAAAACAGAACTTATCGATTTTAAACAGCGGCGCAATGATAAGGGTTATAAGCGGGGAAGTGGAAAGTATTATAGACGTGGTAGAAGCGAGCGTATATTTCAGCGCTACGGCCATTAACAGATTGCTCGCCCCGAAACCGCCGAATGAGATTAAAGCCAGCATTCCCATGTCTTTTTTATCGGTTATCAAAGGGTTTTCACCGCTCTTAAAGTATGCGAGAAGCATCAGAAGTATTCCGGCAGCTATAAAACGCGAAGCGCAATATGAAAACGGCGTTATAGCCGTATAAACGTTTTTGACTATAACATAATTAAAGCCCCAGGCGAAGGCAATTAAAAACAATATAAAAAAAGTGATCTTTTTGTCTTTAAAACCTTCCGTGGAGGGCTGATCGAGAACGCATGCCGGATCTTGTGCCGGCGATGCGGCGGTTTGCGCGAAATTATCGAGGGAAGTCGTCATTATCTATTGTCCATTCTAGTAAGGAGCGAGGCGCCGCGTTGAACGCTGCGCCTCATAAATATAGCTTAATCTTTTTTCAATTAAATTGCCTCCGGATCGGTCGAATTATTATTTATTTTCCGGAGCTGCTGCCGTCGGTGTTTTTTTAGTTTTCTTTCCTTCGTTTTGGTCTTTTGACTTCATAGCGAAAGCGGGTGTATTCGTACTTGTTATCGGCGTATCCGTAAAAGTCAGAACTGCGCCTGAAGCGAAGCCGCCTGCAGGGGCCGGTTCCGTGGAGCCTTTATAAATGGTTTCGCCGGCGGGAGTGACTTCGAACACTTTAATAACGTCGCCTTCGTATCCGAAAGCGGAATTGACTATTTTAATAGACATGCCGTCGGTTTGAAGCGCTATGTTTTCAACCGGAACAGGACCGGGTACGCCGTTTCCGGGAACGCTCGTAACGAACTCCGATTCGTTGCCGTCGGCGGGCGCGGTGCCCGGAGTCACATACGAAAGCTTAAGCAGGCCGCCTATGTCGGAATATTCGTTCAAGCCGTTGGCGTCTTTGCTTTCTAAAGTCGAGTAAGAGCCGGCGGAAGGCGTCGAGCCCATACCGATAACCGTGCCCTTTAAAATTCTTCCGAGTATGGCGTATCCCGTCGTGCTGGAAGATGGAAGCGCCTCTATTATTACGCGCAGATCGTTGAGCAGGGTTACCGACGTAGTGTCGCTGATATTAGCGAGCCCGTAATTGGGCAGGTCATGGCGCAGGCGCATGTGGCCGGTAAGCTCTGTCGGCGGGGCGGGGATGACGCCGTCGGAAACTACCTGAGATTCTACGTTAAGCGGAGACATTATCGAGTACATAATGGTGCTTCCGGCTTCTATGATGGTATCGGAAACCACTACTGTTTCATACGGCGCGAAGCCGCCGGCTGGTGCCGCCGACGAGGACGCTTTGAACTTCATGGGCGTGGAAGCGTTTGAATAATAAACGAAAATCCTGTCTCCTTCTTTAGCTACCGCCGTGCTCGATACCTTGAAAGCCCTGCGCGCGTTGGTCCATGTTAAATTCTCGGCGGCGGGAGGCGCGGGAATCACTCCATATGCGCTCCAGCCCGAAAGATTTCCGGCCCTGTCCTTGAAGCGGTAATAAATAGAACCGCCTGAGAAGACCGTGAATTCCGACATTATAATATCACCTTTAGCATGGCCTTTTACCGAGAGCATTTCATATGCGTTAGGCATAGACGAAGAATCGGGCGCCGTTAAGCCCACATAAAATTCGAGCTGCGATAATTCGGCGTATTGAATGGTATCGAGCGCTAAAATGAAGCTCTGGCCGTTACTGAACATTAATTTTGAAAGCGTCGCCGAATCGGGCGCGGGCGGCGCTACAGTGTCTTTGGCGATATCGATGGCCGAAGCCGTTACGGCTTCTATCCCCGACGCTGATTTTATTCCGTTTCCAGCCAATAACTGAAGGCCTTTGCCGTTAGCGGCGACTATGCCTTCGATCTGTTCGGCGGAAGTCAAATCGGCGGCCAACCTCAAATGAGCCGTGGATAAGGATAATTCCGGCCTGATTTCGATGGTGTCCGCTGAAGTGAGCGCCGTGGAATTTAACAGTATTTTTGAAGGATCAAAATTAGAGATGGTTATGTTTTCGCTGAAAACCAGCCTGATGGTGTTTTCTGAGATGAACTGCGCCTGGACCGCGGGAACCGGCTTTGAGTTGATTACGCTTACCACGAAAGCGGATTCATGTGAAACGCCGTTTTCGCTGTAGACGGCCTTAACTGGATAGTAGCCCGTCGCCGCAGGCGCGGTGTAAATATTTCCGCTTAAAAAACCTTCGCCGGTATTGACGCTCCAGGTTACGCCGACTTCTCTGGTAGTGAAGTTGGAATACAGAGCCCATGCTTTTATAAGCGATAAATCATACGTGGAGCTTACTTCTATCGTTCCAGTTTGGGGCATCAGGATTATTCCTTCGTAGGTTACCGGCTTTGTTACAAGCAGGCTGAAGCCGGCGGTTTTTGTATCGGCGCCTTCAGAGTAACGGGCTTCGAGAATATATACTCCTTCTGTAGCCGGGGCGGTGAATTTATCGGCGCTTATGAATCCGCCGTTGGTGGCCGACCATACGGCAGCGACTTCCTTGCTGGAATCGTTAGAATAGTATGCTACGGCCTTTATTGACGAAAGATCGTAAACCCCGTTTATAAGCATTGTGTCGTTTTCTTTGCTCAAAACCAGCGAGGAAAGAGTTATTTGCTGGCTGACCGTAACGATGAAATCCACCGATTTGGTTATGCCGTTTTCGGTATGGCTTGCCGTTAAGGCTACGTTTCCCGCGGCGGCCGGGGCGGTGTAA
>MWBZ01000162.1 GCA_002069765.1 bacterium ADurb.Bin243 | reverse complement strand
TTTACATTAAGCGTGGTTATATTTTCATTTACGGTAAGCGTACCTATGGCGGCGCTCGTTGTGAGCGTGGTTACCGCTCCGCTTACTGTTACCGCATTAGCTCCGGCTATATTGATGGCCGTGGCGCCGCTTAAATTGTCTATGGTTCTGCCCGTGGCGGTAACCGTTGCAGGAGCCGTGGCGGCGACGTTAAGCGCAATGCTTCCGTCGGCCGTTGTAACGCCCGATACGTCAACGACGCCCTGATTAATGGTTAGGCCGGTTAAAAGCGTGCCGGTAAGAGTTGTTTTATAAGTCGAGTGTCCCTTTACGCTGGTTATGACGGTGTTCATAGCGGCAAGCGGTATTGTTTTATTTACAGCTACCGATCTTTGATCTATATTGGTAATTGTGAGATTTGTGGTATTAGCGTTTCCGTCTATAATTCCATTTGCGCCCAGGGTGAAATTCGTTACGGTGCATACAGGCGTGCTGGCAGCTATTCCGGTCACGGGCAGGTCGATCGTAACAGAGTTTGCGCTGGCGGCTATTTCTAACGACAATATTCCGCCCGTTGAAGTTCCGTTGAAAGTAACGTTTCCGCTTCCGGATTTGACTATAGTGCCGATCTGGGTATTATTATTATGAGTTAGCGTTCCGCTGTTTGTAATAACCGCGTTATTGGTCAATGTTCCGTTATTGATAAGCGTAACGCCGCTTGCTATCGTAGCTGTTCCAGCGGCTTTGATAATTAGCGTCGAACCGCTATTTACAGTGGTGTTTGCATTTACCGTTAAAGCTGAAACTGTTTTTGTGATAGATAAACTATCGACGGGCCTGTCGATAGTTAAATTGGTTATTTCAGCGCCCGCGCCGTTAAATATAACGTTAGAGCCGTCAGCTTTAACTGTTCCGCCAAGGGTTGCGTCCGCGTTAGTTAAAGTTCCGCCGTTTACTATAACGCCGTTAGAGACTCCATTTACATTTGTGATAGTGCCCGTGCTCGTTATAGTTCCAAGGTTAGTTATCAAACCGGAATGTGTTGCGTCAGCATTGGTTATAGTACCCGCGTTATTGATGATATTATTGTTTACGATAGTTCCCTGTGTATTGCTTGTGGTAACTCCCTGTATGTTGTTTATAATTCCGGCCGCGGATACATTTAACGTGCAGCTTTCGCCAAGCGTCAGGGTTTTTGTTGCGTTTACCGTAAGAGTGTTCGTTAAATTTATAGTGCCGCTGGTGAATGTGGTATTGGTTGATATATTAATGGCATTAGCCGCTGAATTAAGAGAATAATTGTTCATTCTGACCGTTTTTAAACCGCCGGAGAAATCGAGTGGGGCGGCCTGCAGAGTTATGTCTCTTTTAAACGATATTATTACATTATCGGAACGCGCTGCAGCGGTTATTAACGCAGCGGCATCGGTTGCGGCGTTAGCCGGAGTCGAGGTGCCTACTTCTACTACGGTGCTCGCGCTTGCGCTCCACGAGAAATATTTTGAAGTATCTACAGGGATTCTCGTGTACTGGCTGCCTTTAACGATCGAGCCGCCCGATGTATGCGATCCGGTTAAAGACTGTATGGCGAATATGACTTTTGGCGATGTCGCACCCGTGAATGATCCTGAAGAAAATTTAATGTCGAGTTTTTTGCTCTGGCCTTTCAATATTGTTTTATATGCTGAGTTAAAGTTTGATATAGTAAAAGTGCCTACCAGCTTGCTTGAATCGTAAATGACCGCCGCGTCGGCGATTTTTTCGCTTCCCTGGAATACGCCGAGCGACATTGTGGAAGTGAGCGAATCAAAAGCCGTTTGAGTGCCTTCCTGCTTTATGTTGAAAATGAACTTTTCAATTGTATAGTCGGAATAAGAAGTATTGGATAAAGTGAGTTCCATTATTTTGTGATTGGAAACCGCTCCGCCTGAAGCGAATTGCATGGTAATATCGGCGAGGGATTCTGATTCGACTTTAAGATATATTTCCGACGAATCTATATAAATTGAATTGCTCGACGCGGTGGCGTTATAAACGACGCTGCTGACGGTTGACGCCGTGCTGCCCGTTAAAGGAGAAGATAATACCAGCGGAGGATAATCGGCGTCTGAAGGGTTCGAGGAGTCCATCTGTATTTTTATGGAATGGCCGATCGTCGGAAGAGTTTCGCTGTTGGGCACTTTTACGCCTACTTTCAGGTAGTAATCAGTGTTTTGATTAATTGAAATACCGGTGTGAGTGAATGTTATTTTACTATTGACGGAATCTATAGTTGAAGATGTAAATTGTGTTCCCTGCGCATAGGTGGCGGAGTCGGTTCCAAGGTATGCGTCGAAGCTTGAAATGTCGGACATGCTCGAGCCGGCATATTTGAATTTCGCTTTTGTAAGAGTAGCGGCTTCGGAAGCCCTGAGCTTGAAAGTGGCTATGTGTCCGAACGAGCCCGAAGCGGCGCCGTTAGCGATTGGGGTAATGGTTATATTATTGGAAGTTGGCGAAGTGGAATCCAGCGTTAAATCTATAGTTTCAATTACCTGAACGCCGTGCTCGTTACCTGACGCGCTGCCGGTCAAGTCCGAAGCGGAATAAAGATTAGGCGTGAAATCCGCTACGGAATAATAAGTGTAATCGCTTGTAGCTTTAATATTGCCGCCGTTCTGCGCTTTTGACGTAAAATCTGCGGTTATCTTGAAAGAGCGCGAACTTCCTTTTGAAATGGCTATCGGCGAGGGCAGGACTATGCGGATGACGCCGGTATCGACCGCGCCGGTTTTATCTTTATTTTCTATGACGGGCGAGCCGCTGTAAAGAACGCCGTCCACGTAAAGCTTAATATTGCCGATTTCCGGCGTAGTCGCGGTCGAATTCGTAATATCGAAACTAGTTTTCGTTCCGCTGGCCTGGTTTTTAATGTAAAGTTTGCCGACCGAAAGATTTTGATATTTGCCCGCGGCCATATTAAAATCTATGATGGTTTTTCCGGTGTCGTTTCTTTTATAGCTGCCGGTCGAGTATGTATTTGCCGAAATGACGGCGGAAGTTTTCTGGAGCGTGAGCGTGTTTGAAAGTTCGTTCTGGCTGGAAACGCTTTGCAGCGAGGATGCTCCGGCGCCCGTTATTCCGCCGTTTAAAATCGTTATTTTGAGGGTGTCGCCGTCGGTCACCAGGGCTTGATTCAGCGTTACGAAAACCTTGAACTGCTCCGTGGTGTTTGAATTAATCGTGAGCGGGCCCACCGCGACCCCGTTATTGGTGAAGTCGCCGTTATATGTCTGGGTTGTGTTATTGAACGGGTTGGCCGCATTAAGCCATGTGGTGGCGAATCCTGGCGAACCGGCGTAAATCTTGACCGCCGTAACGGCCGCTTTATTGACCGAGCCTTCGAGCTTCATCTGGATATTTCTCGAGCCGGAATTAAACGTTACATTTTCTTTGTCGTCGACGTTCAAATTAGCTCCGATTACGAGCTTATCGCCCGTCGGAATGTTGGTTACGTCGAGATATTCGCTGGAAGGGCCGGTCGTAATATTAGACGAAAGAAGCATCTGCGAACTGCCTATGGAATGTTCCGATCCGCTCTGGTCGGCGCTCGTGCATACGATCGTCTTGCCGGAAACGTCTCCCTTGCCTTTTGTTCCCGATGCCACCAGTTTTGCGTAAACTTTACCCGATGCCGAAGACGTGGCGTCTGATATAACTGTTATAACTTTTGCCGTGCCGTTTTTATTTAAAATATAAGCGCCGGCCGGCGGGATGAATATGTGGGTGTTGCCGGTGGAAGAGGCGTCGCGGGTTATATCGGCCCCGCCGTCGATTTTTATCTTTGTGTTGGTGAAATTAGTGGTATCGCTTGAAAGGTATATTTCCACCCTTGTGAGTTCTATATTTTCTATTTCAGCATTATTGGCCGATTTAGCGGATTTTACGTCGAACCTCGCAAGTTCGATAAGAGTTTGCCCTTTTAAAACTGTTTTTGACGAAGGTGAAGAAGAATTTACCGACGAGTTCATAAGGCCGTTGATAAATTCCTGCATCGTGCCGCTGCTGTAGTTGACACTGCCTGTAGAGGTAATGGATTTTAAAGAAACGGCGCCTACCGCTTTTATCCATCCGCTTTCGACTATTATCTTAGCTTTGTGGCCTGCCGTGGCGGTAGCTTTTGGCGTGGCTTCGATCAGAATGTTTTTGGACGCGCCGGAATCGACGAATAACGAACCGGTAGCGTGGGTCGAATTAATGTTGAAGGTGATCTGGTTTCCGTTTTTAGTTACGGAAGTCATCTGAACTTCGCCGGAAGAGGCAGCGCCGTTCATTTCTATTACTTTGAAGCTGTAAGGCGTGCTGCTGTCGAAATCTGTCGAAAAATCGGCGTCGCCTTCTACGTTGATTTTTATTTCTTTTACGGCGAGCTTTTCTGTGCTTGAAGCGGTGAGTTTAACTACGGCGGCTAATTTAGCGCCTTCCTGGTTGATGATTACTTCCTTGGTATCGACGGTTTTAGCGTCTTCGATGCTAAGCCCGCCGCTTGTAGTAGTTAAAGTATTTCCGGCCGCGCTGCCGCTGACCGTAATTGATTGCAGGGACGTGACGCCCGAAGCCGTAATATCTGAAGGCGATTCCACTTTGAAGCTTATCGCGGTGCTCTGCGCCGAAGTGTTTTTAATATTTCCGATAAGCGTTATGTGATATGTGGTGTCTTTTACAAGGCCGTTAAAAGGCGCTATGCCCGAAAGCGCTTTGAAAGTTATGTAATTGCCTGAAACCGCTTTATTGGCGGCGAGATCAGGGATGGCTATGACTAAGTCATCTCCATGATTTATTGTAGTGTTATATGAAAGCTTTAAATTGGAGATGGTTTCATCGAGATCGCTCGCTATGCTGCCTTTATCCATATATATTTTTATGGAGTCTATTTTAGCGTTTTCGGTTGTCGGCTTTAATGTGAAAGTGAATAAATTGTTGTTGGTAGAGCCTATTACGATATTTCCGGCGGCCTGGGTTATGGCGGAATTAGCGAGCGTTACTTTGCCGGTGGTTGTCTGCGTCGCGGAATTTAAAGCTCCTGCGGGGCTGTTGACGGAATTCAGCGTTGCCGAAGTGATGCTCGAAGTACCCACGAGCCCGCCGGTGGCGAGAGTGAAATAGCTCGAAAGATTAGCCGCCGAGGCCGCTACTGTAGCGTATAAATAAAATTTGTAACTGGTGTTTTTACTTAAAGCGATGGGCGCGGCATAAGTATAACTGGGATGCGCATTGGTTAAGTTGTATGTGGTGTTATTTATTACGAGTTTGGGGGCCGATATGTCGCCGGCGGGAATGTTGGTTCCGCCGACATTAGGCATGGTGAAAGTTATCGAGGTAAGCGTAACGTCTTCGCCTGTTCCGGTTGTCACATTATAAACGGCGAAAAGTTTTTCCGTTCCGTCGGGCGCGAAATTAGCGGCGGCGGGAGATAATGAATCGAGAGTGGCGGTGAGCGAATTGGTTCCTATTACTATGTTTTTGCCCGTAACGTTTGCCACGCTCGGAGCCGCGGCCTGTAATGTAACGTTGGAATTAAATCCTTTTCCCGTCAAATCGGTGGAAAGCATTTTTAAATTGATAGTTTTACCGTTAGAGGCCGTAGCGGGAATATTGGCTTTAATTACCAGATTTTTAGCCGCCGCGTTTTTAATTACTTTATAAAGCTGGCTGTCGCTGAACTGGAAGTATTTTTGCGAAGTGGCGGAATCGGTCATGAGGCTCGCGTTAGCTATAAAAGTTTCAGTAACGTCTTTTTCATAAAGTTTTAAGGAATCTATGTCGGTGCCCAGAACGCCCGTGCCGGCATTGGTGATTTTTAACTGAGTGATATAAACGTCTTCGGGAGAGGTGGCCGCGCCGCCGGAACCGTCGTCGTTAATTATATTGAGCCCTAAAACTGCAACGTTTACGTCGCCGATACTCGCGCTGCCTTTATTATTAGGCGCGACTCCGTTGGTGACGGCGTCGTCGGTCATAACGAGCTTGCCTACGTCGAGGGTTTGAGCGTTGGCGGCGCTGTTTCCGAGCGTTACCGTGGCGGCGTTTCCGTATAAAGCGCCGTCGGAAGGAATATCTCCGACAGCCGAGATCGAGAACGAAAGCGTCTTGTTTCTGACGCTGTCTTTAACCGTTGCGTAAACCGACAATGTTTTCTGAGTGGTAAAGCTGTCCGCATCTACGGAAGGAGGCGGAACGACGTAATTCATGTTATCGAATTTGATTTTTCCCGCGGCGGTGTACGAACCCGTGAATGTGTTCGAGCCGTCGGTGAGTTCCCATTTCGTGATATCCGCGTCCGTCACATCCCCGCCGGCTACAGGCTTTGTCAACGTGACGGATTTGATTCTAACGCTGTCGGCGAAGTTATTGGTGATATATTTTTTAGTCTGAAGGTCGATTTTTCCCACCAGAAGCCGCTGGCCGGCCGCTACGAACTGAGCCGCGGCGGGTTCCGTATTGCTAACCACGGCGTTTAAGGCGCCCAGTATGCTGGTGTTGACGGCGTCGATGGTGAACTTATTGCCGCTGACTATGCCGGTTGAAAATACTGGCAGCCCGCTGTTTACGCCGGTTCCGGAAGCGTCGCCGTCGCCGCCTATTTTAAGCGAAAATTGCTGCCCCGAAGTGGCCGTAGAAGTTCGTTTGCCGTTGACCATGACGTCCACTCCGGCGTTGGTGATAGAGATGTTATCTGAAGAAGGTATGGCGAGCGTAAAAATGTTATTGCTGAAGGTTATATTGGTGGAAGTATATGATTTATTAAGCGGAGCCCCGAAAGTGACCTTTATGGAGCTGGCGTCGAAATTATTAGAAAGGCCGTCATAGGTTATATTCAATTTGTTTAATTTAATATTTTCGGAAACGTCGGCTTTTAAATTAAAAGCGAATAGATCGGCGGCTGTGGTGTTGGTAAGTATCGCCGTTGCCG
>MWBZ01000161.1 GCA_002069765.1 bacterium ADurb.Bin243 | reverse complement strand
GTTCTCTATTCTCTGTTCACTGTTCTCTAATAAAAGTTCCCCGGCCCATTTTCACAAGCCGGGGAAGTTATCTATCGTGATTATTTGATTTTGGTTCCCGCAAGTCGTTATCAGTCGTTAGTCGGCAGTGAGGCACGTCCCCCGTTCCCCTAAAGAATAATGACTAGCGGCTAACGACTTCTGCGATTCACATTATCTTTTTAGGAGCATTGTCATAAGCTTCATCTCGTTTTTTGACTAAAACGACTATTATAAGGCGGGTTTTCTCCGTCATGTAGATAATTCTATATTTTCCGGCTTTGAATTTAAAAAATCCCTTCCAATGAGCTTTTAATGGTTCGCCTAGATTAATCGGGTCTTTAGCGAGATAATTTTCAACTTTATCCATAATATCTTTCGCTATGTTTTTAGGAATTCTTTCAAGATCTCTTACGGCATCTTCGTGCCATTCGACTTCACAGATCATAGGCCTAATCGTTTCCTTGCATCTTTAGACTTTAAATATTTAGCGTCAGGTTTGGAGATCCTGTCTAACGCTACGCAAAAGTCTTCAAGATCGTCAAGATAATTAGTCAGCGCTTCTTTTACAAAATAACTTTTGGGCCTTTTAGTCGCTATGGAGATTTGCCGTAATTTGTTTTCCATTTCTTCCGGAAGCCTGATACTTAGCATTATAATCACCTCTGCAACCATTGTATTACATGTATTACATTTTGTCAAGAAATTATTTTGGGAGCCGTTATCGGTCTTTAGTCGTCAGTGTTTAGTCATTAGAGGGGCACGTCCCCCGTTCCCCTAACGACTAATGACTAGTTCGATCCTGGTATCAACGCCTATAGATAGCGGAGCTATGTCCAGCATGACCATAAAATTATTTTCAATATTATCGGCTATTACGTATACATCGATATCGCTATCTTTAGTATAGCCGCCTTTCGCATACGAGCCGAATATCAACACCTTTTTAACATTAAGATGTGTTTTGACCGCTGTTTTAAATTTTTTTACGGCATCGATTACGCGAATCGGGATTTTAGCCATAAAATAAGCTCCTTGACTTTTTTCATATACTCTCCGGGTTGATTTTAACACCAATCATTTGTCACCGAATATCTCTTTGGCATTCCACGATTTACATTTGCGGGCATGGTAGTCCTTTACGGACTGATCGGCCTCTTTTTTCATCTGCCGGCGGCGATTTTCTGCTAACTTTCGTTTCAATATGTCAAGAAGCGTTTCCATTGCCCGCAGCTTAAAGATTTTTCTTAGCCGTCTCCTCGTGACATTTCGCCGGAACTTTATATTCGATCTAATTCAAGCAGAACCTCGAAGACAAAAGCGAGTTTGAAAATAATTCGTTAATATTAATAATTTTATTTTTTTAATCGTAATACTTGAAAAAAACAATTTAAAATGATATAATTAAATTAAAAGAAGGATTAATCGATTATAATTTTATTAAACATTAAATAAAGCGTAACCGTAAAAGCTTAAAATCACGGCCGAAAAATCATTTTACTTGATTTCATTTCGTGGAGGCTTTATGCAAAGCAAAACAATCAAACTTAACATAGTTTACGATTATCCCGTCAGATGGGACAAATTCATGATAATGCGCGACTTCATACAGAATTTTTACGATTCGGCCGGTTACGAAAGGTGGCATGATTCGCATGCGGTCGAAACAGGAACGGATTACATAAAACTCACGATAAATAATGAAGGATTCGACCATGAGTGGCTGTTATATCTGGGTGCTTCCACCAAGCGTGAAGAAAACCCGAACGGCCCGAAAGCCGGCTATTACGGCGAAGGTTTTAAAATGGCGGCCCTGTGCGCCGTGCGCGACATGAAATGGGGCGTCGAGGCGGCATCGCGCAACTGGCTTATAAAAGTAATACGCGCGCCCGAAATTATCGACGGCCAAAAGGTCGACGTGCTCGCCTACGAACTTAGCGATCGCGACGACGGCGATTCCGACACATATATAAAAATATCTTCTCTAAAAAACGGCGATAAAAATTATTTTGATTCCGCGATGACCAGTTTTTACTATCCCCAAAACCCCTTGCTGGGTGAAAAAATATACGAAAATAAAAACGCCGCCGTCTATTGCAGGTCAAAAACGCCCAGATCTTCTCATCTTTTTGAAACCAGAGGCCTGCCCGGCAAAGGAATTATATTCGCCAGACTTCAGCTTCTCGGCTCTATCGACGCCGATCTGGTTTTCGCCTTTCACGATTTTACTCCCGAAAGCCGCGACCGCCGTTCGCTATACAAAAACGATGCGATGCGGGCCGCTTTCAACGCGGCCGCCGAATGCGACGCTGGAGCGGCATTAAAACTATTGAATTTGCTCAAAAACAAATGGGGGGCATTCCCGAAAAACGGTTTCGTATTCGAAAACTGGTATCCCGTAATATTTAAACTCTGCGAAATCATTTCGCAAGATAAAAGCGCCGCCGCAGAATTCAAAAGAAAAAATCTCGACTTACTCGCGAAAAGGAACCGTCACACACTCGGCAAGTCATTAATGCGTTCTTATTCTTACTCGCTCGAGCTGGCAAAAAATCTCCACGAACGCAAATTTGTCTCGAGCGCATTCGTTCAACTCGGCGTTAAATATCTCGACGAAGCTTTAACCGCCAGTGTCCGCGAAAACTTCGAAACAAAACCGGACCGTATTCAAAAAACGCGGATCGAAATAATGAAAGAGGCGTTCGATAAAATAATAGGCCCGCTGCTCATCGATTATTCACCGCCGGAAACTTTTCTTGCGCCCGTCAAAACACCTTTATTAATAGCGGAAGGAAAATGCGCCAAGTATATCACAAATCCGGAATATTTGTCTAAAAAAACTTTTCGCCGGTCGTTTTTTCTATATTCCGTTAAAATGATGCGCTTTTATATCAAGGGTAAAGAGGTATTTAAAAATTGCGTTTTAACCGAAGCCATGAGACTGCTGATCAAAGGTTCGAAACAAATAGCGAAATACGACGAAAAATGGAGGCTTGTCAAAAATGAAAAGTTCGCGTCCGGAGAAAAGAATGGAAATGTACGACAGGATAGACAATCGGGCTAGGTACAGAAATTTTTATGAGTTCGGCAAACGAGTTATATTTTATGCCGCCGAAGATAAAAATGACTATGAAACGTTTTTGAAATACATGTCATGCGGCGATTTCACAAAATGCGAGGCGGATTTTTATAAAAAATATATCGAAGAGCGCCTCGGACCAAGCGTAAGAGTGAAAAAAAACAGAAAAAAGGAAGACTCGAAATGCTAAAAGATAACATAAATCTGAATTTAATTTTCGACTATCCGGTCAAATGGGGCCGAACCCAAATATTAAGGGAGTTCGTTCAAAATTTTTATGACTCTATCGGCCTCGAAAAATGGAACAACGGTTTCAAATATGAAATCGCGAACGGACAATTGACGATGTTTTCAGAGGATGCCAGCTACAGTTATGAGTGGCTCGTTCATGTTGGCGCATCTACCAAAAGAGAAAAAAAACGAAAATACGCCGGTTACTTCGGCGAAGGTTTTAAAATGGCGGCCCTGTGCGCCGTGCGCGACATGAAATGGGGCGTAGAGGCGGCATCGCGCAACTGGCGGCTCGTCGTCACGACTCGAAACATTACGGTCGACGGACGCGAACTGCAATCGCTCGCCTATGAAATTTATGAAACCGAAGAATTTCTGAACGGGGCGCGCATCGTAGTAAAAAACTTCGGCGAAGAAGACGGGCGCATATTCCAGGCCGTTATAATGCGGTTTTATTATCCGCAGAACCCTTTGCTCGGAGAACCGATATTCAAAAATCATAAATATAAGATTTTCCATAGAAGCTCGGTCGAAAAGCCCGAATTTTATTCAGTTTTAATCGACACAAAAGGCGAGGGGATCTTATTTTGCGATTACCAGCTGCGCGCGTTCATCGACGCGCCTCTGGTCGTATGCGTTAACGGCTGTGACAAACTCGACCGCGACCGGCCGCCGCTGCTCGAGGGCGAAGCGCTTGAAATATTGCTGGAAGCCGCCAAATCTACAAGCGCCGCCGCGGCGTATGAAGTTCTGGCGGCCATCAGAAAAAAGTGGCGATACTTGAACGCCGCCCGCAAACACTCTTACTGGCCGCACATTATCGAAGAGCTGGTCGATAATATTCAGCCGTTCGGAGCTTTAAAAAAGCGGTTCAGGAAAGAATTCAAGAAAATTTACGCAATGGAACCGCTCGATCCCGAAGATTTTCGCTCGTCATACAGAAGGCGCGTCGCTATTGAATGGCATAAGCAAAACAAGCCGGATTACGATCTCGTAGTATCCGAATTCGAGCCGATCGGCATCAAATTATTAGAAAACGCCTGTGAAGCCGCCGGCGGATATCCGGCCGTAAGAAAGCCGAATAAGTCCGAACGGATAAAAATCACGAAATTGGTTAAGGCCGCCCGAAAACTTTTGCCGCCGTGTTTTATATCATCGAACATTTCCAACTGCGAGGTTTTTGACGATCAGGCCGGCGCGGCCCTCGGACTGGCAAGGTTATCGAGGCATCGCGGCGATATTTTAACAAAATATCTGGTGGAAATAAAAAGAAAAAAGATATGCCGCGAATGCAAAGAAAAAATATGCGGCTTTAATTCAATAACCAAATACGAGCTGGAAGGGATAGAACTCAATTCCAGGCTGCTCACCGCCGGCGGAGATCTCAGCGGCGCGCTCGCGGTTTATATTCACGAACTGGCGCATATTTACGGCGAAGACGGTTCCGGCAAATTCGGCCGCGCGCTCGAAAGGGCGATCCAGGCAATAATCGGCAGGGCCTGATCAAAATTCAATCGCGGCGGGAGCGTGAGAATTTTTTGAGCTTTTGCTCGAGTTTTTCGATACGGTCTAAAATTGAATAAAGGTCGATATCGTCATAAATATTGATGGAACGAACAGCTATGTCGGAGATGCTTTTTTTCAGTTTATCGCTTAATTTATCCCAATTGGCGAACAGATTTTTAAAATTCCGGTCTTTGATAAGTTCGCAAAATTTCACTATCAGCGATTCGATATCGTTTGCGCGCGTTTCAATTCCGGCATCCGTTGCCGCGTTCGAGCCAAGGCCGGGCCGGGCATCACGGCCGTCATCGGCGCCGGGCGGTTCCGGATCGACCCCGGTAAGAAGAAAACCTATATTAACGCTGAACTTTTCGTGGAGGTTGTATATGATATCGAAGCCCATAGCGAATTTATTGAGCTCTATGGCCGATATAAACGCGGAGGTGGTTTTGAGACGGGCCGCCATTTCACGCTGAGTAAGTCCTTTTTCGAAGCGTATGCGCTTCAGGCGCTCGCCGACGGTCACCGGGTTGACGGCGTCGAAATTGACGGGATTCGAAATGAATATATCGCCTCTGCCGGTCAGCAGCCAATTGATATTGACGGCGAAATGCTTGAACATAAGAATAAGAAAACTGCCCGAAGGATATGCCTTACCCTGTTCGAGCGCCGTTATGAGCGTGCGCGAAATATTTAATTTCTGCATGAGTTCTTTTTTATTAAGCGCTTTTATCTGTCTGACTTTTTTTATTCGAGCGCTTATACCGGCTTTGTCCATTGCGTGAGGCGCCTTGTACTAATATTTTCCGTTGTTCCGGCCTGTAATTTAGTAATTACCCGAACGGCATGCGTAATTATATAATATTTTTAAGCGATTGGCAATAAAAAAAATAAAGGAGATGTTGCATTATGTACGAAAAAAAATCTAAAGACGTCTATATTTATCCCGCTATATTCAGTTTCGGAAGCGGCGGATATACAGTTACGTTTCCGAACCTGCCCGGATGCATAACGCAGGGTGCGGATGTTCGCGAAGCGCTCGCGATGGCCAAAGAGGCCATGGAACTATATATTTTCTGTCTCGAAGAAGATAAACAAAAAATCCCGCCGCCGTGCGACCATCCCGAAAAGCTCAAATTGCCGCCGCGCTCATTCACCAGCATGATAGAGATCTGGATGCCGAAGGTCAGAGAGGATATGAAGCGCGAGGAAAAAAATAAAAGCGAACCGCCGGAATTGAAACCGGCTATAGACAAATAAACGGCTGCGTGTTCGCCGCCCCTCACAAACAAGAAAGGCACCAGCCGTCTTTATGATATAAGTTTAAGCCGATTTTTTAACGGGGAGCATGTCAAACTCAAAATGCTTCAAATTCACTATTTTGCTTGCATTATGTATATCAATACCAACAATGCAGCCTTCTTCGTCAAAATCAACTACAACATCAGGCGCGACTTCGGCGCTTTCAACGCTTTTCTTTTCAGATAAGTCAATATAAAGAGAATCTGTGTCTTCGTAATAATTAAATTTCATAATTCATAACCATTATTCCTTAAAATTACGGAAGTATCCCCCGAAATTTATGAAAGACTTCTTTCCTCTTCAATATATTTGTCAACCAGGCCTTTTTCCGGCAGGTTCACTTTCCTGATCTGGCGATTCCATCCAGCCTTTTTCTTGAACGGCAATATTTCCGCGATAAATTTGAAACCGCTTTTCTTTAGTTTTTTTATGATAGCTCTGTAATCGACTCCGGCAAGTTTGACCATGCTAAAATCCTACAACAAGTGGGTAATCAAAGTTCTTTTGAATCGGATGCGCCGAGATTTTATATTTTCTTCGCTTTTGTTCTTCAAGAAGTTTACGCGCAACATCACGCGCGATTTCAAGGGTTTCACTGAGCGTGCGTCCCTGCGCGACGAGACCTTGAATTTCGTCCGAGGTTGCAAGAAATAATCCTTCCGGCAATTTTTCGATATGTAGATTAATTATTTTTTCCATGTTTTGCTTCTTTTGACACAGCTAATGTTTCTTTATATTTATGGTTTTAGTTGCTTTCTTATTCTGCATGAATTTATTAAAAATCAGTTTCTTTCAATCCAAGTTTGGCCGCTATTTC
>MWBZ01000160.1 GCA_002069765.1 bacterium ADurb.Bin243 | reverse complement strand
GCTTATTATAAGCTTATCGCGGCCTTGATTAAATTTAAGCGAATTAACGCCTTCGAATTTTTCGTTTATTATGGTTTCAGAATTGTCTTTAAGGTTGAGCAGGCAAATCCTTCCGCTCGTTTTAACGTATGCGATCTTAAGATCGGCGGGCGCCGTGATTTCAGCGCCGTTAGAAGAGGCGGACGCAAGGCCGAAATTAAAATCCACGGCATATCTTGAAACGAAAATGGCGATAATACCCGTTAAAATAACCGTAAAACAAAAGGTAAAAAGCAGATTATATATTTTTTTCATATAAAAACGCCATATTTTAGCTAAAATATGGCGGCATGTCTCCTTTATAAAAATATGTTTTCAATTTATTGCCCATTGGGCATAATAAGCGTTTAATCCGAGATCTATCGGTTAAACTTGTTTTTAAATTTTAATTATTTTACCATAAAAAAAATTAAAAGTCAAATTATGGGCCTTGTATTTTTTTTAATCGATAAGCGCAAAATTTATTTTGACATCTGCCATAATTTTTATATCTTTGTTATAATTAAGGTGAATAAAAAAAACGCAATTTATTTATTTAGATGAAGAAGGCGATACAGTATGAAAGAAACTTTTAACAATAAATCGAGCGGAAGCATTTTAAGTTTCATATCAAACGTTTTTTACTCCACTATAGCATTTTTAATAATTTGCGGTATTTTTATCGCATGCCTGGCGGTTTACATCGTTAAAATCAATTCGTCGCTTCCTGAAATAAGCGTAATCAAATCCATGAGCGCCCGCGGAAGCATAGCTATAAGTTATGCCGAAATGCCCGGATTCCTTTCAAAAACAATCGTCTGCGTCTGCGATCCCGATTTTTTTTCACATAAAGGCCTTTTAACTTCATCTTTAAAAACCAATGCGGTGAAATTATATAATGGCGAAAAAATAGAAAGCGGGGACATGACCCTGACTCAAAATCTGGCTGCGCTCGCCCTTAATTCGAACGAAACCGTCGTTTCCGATCCGACGAAGTTCATAAATAGAACAATAAGATTTTTAAAAGAAAACCTTCTAGCGCTGAAAATAGAGTCAAAAATAAAAAGCAAGGATAAAATACTTGAAATATACCTTAACAACGCTCCGTTCGGAGAAGGCGTTTCCGGCCTGCTTCAGGCGGCGGTCGTATATTTCAATAAAAAACCTTCCGATCTGACGGAAGCGGAATGTATCACGCTTACGGCCATATTAAAAACGCAGTTCAAATTAAACGGCGAAAAAAGTATTGACTCATTATCGAAAGAACGTGAAAAAATAATCAGGCAAATTACCGAATCCGGAATCATAGACAGCGCTAAAGCCGCCGCTTACAGTTTCGACGATTTAAAACTTAATTCATACCAGAGCAGGATTAACCGCTTTAACGAAACCGGCGCAATGTTAATTAAAATGTAAAAGTCTTTAAATGTGCGAACTGACACAAGCCGTTATCGAATATAAAAAACTATCTAAAACAATAAAATGACCGCGGCAGCTAATAGCGGCGGTCATTTTATTTATTTTTATAAGAAATGCGCGAAGTAAAAAATCTTAAAAATTTAAAATAATATATTATTGCTCTTTATTGATTTGACTATGTACGTTAATTGTGATAAAATATAATAGTTCACAAGAAAAAAGCAATCTTCTTTACCGATAAAAACGGATTTTTATCGGTCAAAGTTTTTTGGAATAATATAAAATAAATAAATTTAATTGAAGAGTTGAAAGGATGGACTCTAATGATTAAAAAGGCTCTTTTTATCATTTTCGTAATCTTGCTGTTAACCGCTCCCGCGTATGCCCAAACCTCCCAGCCGTTCTCACTCAAAGACGGCTTTAACTTCGTAAGCTTCACAGTCAATCCAACCGTAACCCCCGCCCAGTTAAGATCTTCATACAGCGCCATAAGCGATATTTACCTTTACAACGCAGCCGCAGGAAGCTTTTTAAGTGCGGCAGCGGGCGAACTCACCTCGCTTTCCGCCGGAAAAGGCTATATTATAAAATCCGGCGGCGCCGCCAGCATCGCCGTTAACGGCACCTCGCTTTCCAGCGTCAACGTAATCACCCTCAAAACAGGGTTCAACCTTACCGGTTTTTCTAAAATGCCGGAAACCATCACTTTCAGCCAGATAATGCAGAGATCTCAGGCCATAAAAGGCATTTATAAATGGAACTCGTCCGCGGGCTCCTTCGTAGCCGTAGTAAGAAACGGCTCGTCCATAGAGCAGCTCGACGGTGCCGATCCCACGATGAAAGCCGGAGAATCCTACTTTTTCAATATGCTCGAAGAAACCACTCTGGACTATAACGTATCGCCGATTTCCATAGGCGGCGGTTCGAGCAACCGTGTCGCTTCGCCTTCGTTCTCGCCCGCCGGCGGCACATATTCTTCGCCCCAGAGCGTAACGATTTCATGCTCCACCTCCGGGGCCGCCATCCGCTACACCACGGACGGAACCACGCCCACGGCTTCCAGTCAGCTTTATATTTCGCCCATAAACGTATCGCAAACGATGACGATAAGCGCGCTAGGCATAAAAGCGGGCCTCGATAACTCTTATGTTTCCACGGCCACCTATACGTTCTCCCAGAGCCAGGCTCCGGCCATAACTTCAGTAATCGGAACTTCCGTAGATAACGGCAACGACACCGTTAAAATCACTTTCAACACCGCAATGAATAAAACCGCTGCTGAAACGGCTTCAAACTGGACCGTTAAATACGACGACGACAAGCTGCCCGGAGGCGAAACGCCTTTAAAATTAACGGCTACTCCTTTCTTTTACGATTCCAACAACCTCACGCTCACTATTTCGCTTCAAAAAGTGACCAATATGGCATATCTGCCCAACGGAAAATATGTAGTAGTCACGCCGACTTCAAACGTTAAAAGTTCCGCCGGAACTTCAATTACCGCATCGTCAGTGTACGGCTCCGCTGCGGTTTCAGGCGATATAAACCCGCCCAATCCTCTCGCGGATTCAGAAAAATCAAAAATAGGGTTCAATAACGCCGCTTATAAAATTTCTTTAACCGCTTCGCTTACCGCGAACCGTGAACCGGCGATACTCGAAGTTTATGCAGGCTCCGCCGCTCCGTCTTCGTATAGCACTCCAACGGCTAAAAGCGTTATAAAAGCCGCAAACGGCTTCATGACCGGGGATATAATCACCGGAATGGCCGCCGTGGAAGTCGTTAACGCCGGAGTGTGGTACCGTTTCAGCGACGGCGCGGGCAATAAATCCGCATGGGCGCAGGATGGAACGCTACCCGCGGCCCCCGTCGTAACCAAGGTAAGCCTCAATAATCAAAACGGCGAAATAAATATAGGCTCAACCGCCATCACTTCTTCTTCGGCGTCAAATAATTCCATATATGTATATTTTGACACCAACGGCCAGGGCAGCGGCCTCACGCTTCATAATTACACGATTCCAGGTTCGATCAACGGCATAAATATAGTTTACCCAGCCGTGGCAAAGAACAATTTATGGATTCCCATAACGCAGGGAAATCAAGTTTCCTATGCGATAAAAAACTCTGACGACAATATTTCCAGCCGTCGCTACGATATTTCCAATCCTCCTTCTCCAATAAAAACTTCAAAAATTTACATCTCGGCTTATAACAAAACCATTTACTGTTCTACCAGACTCAACGACGTAGACGAAAATACCGATATGACGCTTTATGTAAAAATAAACCGCGGCGGCAGCGAAACGATATATAAATCAGGCTCAAAATTCAGCGCCATCGACACCTACCCCAAATCAATGCCTTTCGGTCAGTTCGTTCACGTATCGGGCGACGTTATCACCGCCACTTTCCCGCGCGCGGGCGATAAAGTTTTTTACGCGCTTGAAAAGGCCGGCCGAATATCTTCATACGAAGAAGACGGCGACATTCCCGCCGCGCCGGACGCCAATAAACTCGCCTATTACTCTTCTTCTTCGTCCGTTTACGCAAGCGGCGGATATGTAGTAGTTTCTCCAAACGCTACCACCGATACTAAAATAAACGCAATCACATGCTATCAATCCGACGACCCTCAGGGTTCGTTAAATATTTTCCCCAAAGGCTCGTTAACGGCCATAACCGATTGGACGAGATCTTACGACTTTCTCGCGAGAAACAGCAATAGCAATCCGCCAGTAGCCAATAGTTCTAATATTGAAACCGGCAAATACGTGCTTTACACTCACACAAACTCGAACGGAAATATCTCATCTTATACGGTGGACGGCGTTATCCCGCAAAAACCCGTTCTTCCCGAGTCCAACGTTCTCGTAGGCGCCGGCGACGGCGGTTCCGGCGCGGAAGCCTCGTATATAAATAAAAACGGCCACGCCGCGGTCAAAATGAGGCCCGGTGTTCCTCTGCTTTCGGGAGAAGCTATCAGCTTAAAAGCTTCCTCTTCCGACAATAAAACTATAATAATGACCGCCAGGGCTACTTCAGACGCCACCCCCGTATTCGGAGAACAAACTCCTAATGTAGCTTATATCAGCGGACCTCCAGCAAACGCCGGCGATCCCATAAGCGGGTCGTTTACTTTCGCAGGCAATCTTTCCACCGGCGACATATCGGTTTCGGCTTCAAAAATCAATTCTAACGGCAATGCATCCGAATGGGGCTTATCGAAAGTTTTAAAATATCCCGCGAGCCTTCTGCCGCCGACCGTTGTTTTAGCTAACTGCCTGGCGACGGACGACGATAGCGACGGCAAGCTGAACACGCTGGTTTTAGAGTTCAACACCGAAATGAAGATAAACGGTTCTTTGAACGTATCTAAAAGTTTAACGGGCTTTCACAACGGCGTTACAGTGTTCAACGGCATGGATTCGGCCGAGCTCGTAATAACCAGATATTCTCTATCGTCCAATAAAAGGCAGCTGATAATAGAATTCAATAACGGCGTAGCCGGAACCGGCCTCGTCGGACTAAATATAGTCAACGCCGATCAAAACAATTTTTTAAGCGATTTATTCGGAAACAGGCTCGCCGCCATAAATCTCGACGGCGCCGGCGGACGGGCGATTCCAGATAAAGTCGCTCCTACGGCGTCAAAAATTATCGCCTCAAATCTTTCTTATAATAACGCCACGGGCAAAGTCGTTCTTTCAAACGCCGCGATAGACTGCGGCGAAAAAGCCAAACTTGAAATTTATTTCGAGACTTCCCCCGCAACCACCGCCGAAGCGGCTTTCTCCGTTAGCGGAAAATATTCCGCCGGCGATTTAATATCCGGCATTGCCAAAAAAGATAAAAACATCAACATTAAATACAGATTGAACGATGAAGCCAAAAATTCATCCGAATGGGTTACCGACGGCAAAGTAGCCGAAGAACCCGACGCATCAAAAATCGCTTATCTGGCTTACGAAACGGCTAACCACGTAACAGTCGAAGCCAAGGCCATAACGGGAACCAGCAGCACCGCCTCCAAATTAATCTGCTATCAGTCAGATGACGCAATAGGTACCCCCGAAGGCTTAAAAGAAAAAGGCTCCATTCAAGGCATCGATCTCACGGGCGCGTTTTCTTTTGCGGCAAATAGTAACGGCGGAGTCATTTCCGGCGGCAAATACGCCTTATACTCGCTTATAAATGAAAACGGAAATATATCGGCATTTTCCGCAGACGGAACTGTTCCTGTCACTCCGACACTTCCCGCCGCGAATTTACTGGTTCAAAACGGAGACGGCGGAGCGACCGCCACGGCAGGATTTGTAAACAGCGAGGGCGCGCCTGCGGTAAAAATGCGGCCCAATATCGAACTGGACCTGAGCGACGGGCTTGTCATAAAAGCTACGCTTAACGAAAAAACTATTAAAGTAAGCGCTCTGGCTACGGCCAACGACGTAATTCCCGTTTTCGGAAACGCTCCGGCTACCGCCAACACAACTTTTTCAAATTTCAGCGACGTTAAAAACGGCAGCGCGACCAACGGATCGCTGAACTTTTCGACGCTAAGCACCGGAAAAGTCCCCGTTCAGGCGTTTAAATATAACGCGGTTTCCGGCAATGCCTCCAGCTGGAGTTCGCCTGGCATAGAAATTATCTACGGCGCCAGCGATTCACAACCCGTCGTAAAAGTGGACGACTGCTACGCCACCGACGACGATAAAGACGGAAATCTCAACTATCTTTTCATAAGATTCGACAGGGAAATGCAGATAGTCGGAACGCTCGATCCCGCGGCTGGAATGAATAAGTTCCACTACGGCGTAACGGTTTTCAACGGTTCCATAGACGTTCCACTCAATATTACCGCAAGCGGCGGATACACGATGGTAAACGACGCGGACTCGAAAAAAACTTTTCTAAAAATAGCTTTCGACGACACGGTAAAAGGCACCGGGCTAGTAAAATTTAACATCTACAACGCCGATGCCGCTAATTATATCAGCGACCTTTTCGGCAATAAACTCGCGGCTAAAAATCTGGACGGAACGGCCGGAAACGCGATACCCGATAAAGTCGCCCCGTCGTCAGGCGTTAATATAATAAACAAAGATAATCTTTACTTTAGCAAGGCATCACGCAAAGTGGAATGCCGGACCGATATCACCTGCAGCGAACAAGTCAAGCTGGACGTATTTTTCGGCAATTATCCTTCGGCCGCCACGGTAGCTTCAAATACCAGCGCATTAACCGCGTCTTACACCATAAGCGCCGGAACCATCATGACGCAGGCGGAAGACTCTCTTCCGGGCGACGGCAGCCGCGTCTGGTACAGGCTTGTAGATTCTACCAATACCAATAAGTCGGATTGGGTGGAAGACGGAACAGTGCCCGCTTCGCCCGCCACCATAAACCTTACATGGTCGGATTCGTCAAGCAATGTAACTATATCCAATTCAGCCCTGGCTTCGAGCACGGAGCTTTTAAGAATATACAGAAAAAACGTGGCCAATTACACCTACCTCGGAAGGACCGTAGTAAGCGCAACGCATAGCGACAAGCTCGGCCCTTACGCGATAGGCTCGTCA
>MWBZ01000159.1 GCA_002069765.1 bacterium ADurb.Bin243 | reverse complement strand
GATCGCTGGTGAACACCTTCGCGGAAAGCAGTCTGGGCATAAGCCTGCCGAAGCCTTTTCTGGTCGAATGACCGGCCCGTATCTTCCCGTCGTTCATTTCAAGCGCCAGATGCGCCAGAATGTTCATATCGCTCAAAGAAGGGTTCCTGACGACAGCATAACCTTTATAAACCGGTTTTTCAACTATCGTTTCATTGAATTTGCATCCCTCTATGCCGCCGCCGGTGAATCTGTCGATCGCAACATGCTCGACTTTCTTCAGCTGTGAATCGCTTACCTTTTCATTCATTATAAGGTCGCTGAAAAGCACTTTAGAAGCATAATCGACGGCGCCAAAAATTTTGCAGGCCTCGCATAGCGCATCAGGAGATTTACCCTTGTACCTGTAATTGTCGTTACAATATCCTTCAGTTGCCGATGGGTCGCAAATATATTTGAATTTGCGCTTTAGCAATATGCTTTCGGCTTTAGTTCTCAAAACTCCTTTTAAAGAAGAACCCGGTATTATGAAATATTCACCTTCGGGAGTCGTCATAAAATAAGGCATGATGTCCGACTCCAGGTCTTCATTCTTCAAACCGGGCATATTGGTTTTATCTCCGGTAAGAACACCCTGATCGAACTTAAGCTCATATTCTAACAGAATGGACGAATAACCTCCGTTCGCGCCTTTCACAGGCATGCCGCTAAGTTCGTGCTTCTCGTCGGTTTTTTCCATTTTATCGAGAATATATGAAATAAAGCCTTTCTCTTCGGTCAGCAAGGCTTTTCTTATGAAGTGGTCCCTGAGGAAGCAAAACCCGGAACCCCTGCTTGCGTTTCCGCCAAAATTAATGAAACCTTCGGCGAGAAGTTTTTCAATCAGCCTTAAGATCTCGAGATCACCCGCCGCGCGAGCTTCTGAACTGTCCAGATCCACCCTTACCTTGAATTTGATATAAGGAGGGGCGATCTGTTTGTCGTAAAGCAGCCCGTCGGCGGCAGTGCCGGTGTTTCTATCTATAACGACGCCGTATCTTTCTTCATAAAGACTGTTTTCGGCGATAGAATCGTTGAAAATGATCCTGGACGAAGCGTCCTGAAATCCGAAAATATTTCTTATACGTTCGTCGTTTTCGCCGAATATGTTTTCAAGCGTGCTCCTGATCTTGCCCGCAAGCGTCGAGCCGCCAAGCAAAAGTTTTTTATCAGGAGTCTTGAGGATGCACATATCTATTACAGGATCGAGCTCCATCGAGGCGGCGGTAAAAAAGCTCGAATGAAAAACGAGAGTGCCTTCCAGAGAATATTTTATGTTAAATTCGGAATTTATCATTATCCTTACCTCACATTAACTATATTTTTTTCGATTTTTTATTCTCGTTAAGCAGTTTTGCAAGCCAGAACATTGTTTTATGAGCTCTTTCATCGTTGCCGGTCAGCTCTTCGTCCTTGATAAAATCGATGAAGGTCGTCTGTGTTTTTTTGCCAGGCAGCCATATATTCAAACACCATTTTTCTATAGCCGTCCTCTTCTCCGAAGCATCTTTAATTATTTTTCTAGCGGTTGAGCCATTCGGATCAGGCTTAATATTATTAGCCAAATTTTTGATCGAACTCATCGAGGGCAGCTGGTCGAGTGAATACAAATTATCTTTTATGAACGCTTCGAGCCTGCGGCGTATGGACATTTCAATGCCGCTCAGCAAACTTCTGACCGCATCGGGTTTAATGCCGGCGGCATCGCGTTTTTCACTCGATATTTTAATTTGCGTTTTTATTCCGAACGGGGCGACGGCCAGCCTGCCGAAACCTTCGCCGGTCCTTTCGCCTATGCCGTAGAATTCGAGTTTATTCAAAAAATCGAATATTTTTTCTTTATTCGACGCGAAGTCTTTGAATTTTATGACGAACACCGAACCAGGAGCGACCACCGCTTCCGGTATCGCAGGAAGGCCCTTGTGCGCGTTGAAACCGCGCTTTACCTTATAGTTGAGCATGGTGTTGACCTCGTCCATCTCGAACTCGACGCCGGGGCAAATGCTTTTAAGATAATCTGCGGGCACGCGGGACGCCGGGGCCAGATATTCATCGAGCAGGACTGCGTCTGAAATGAACATCACCGCGCATCTGCCGTCCTCGCCGATAGCGCGTTTTTCAACAGGAAACGAAAAACCGCTGTCTTTTTCTATTCTTTTGTACCTCAACCTGCCGGCGCCTAGCCCGCGGCTCCTGCCGCGTCCGAAAGACGCGTCCGTCTCGCTCGCGCCTTTGAAAATAACCGATTCCCAAAGTTTGAATATTTCTTCCGATGCGAATTTAATTGTGCCGCTGAACGTCTGGCCTTCGATGATCTCCTTATAGGAGTATAACCCGCCGTCTTTTTTCGTTGTCTGTAACTTAGAGTCGATGTTGTTGCGCATCCTGGTCTTTTTATGAGGGCCGTCGATCACGCCAAAGGCCACCTCGCCGGCGGCATAACGATACGAACAATATTTATCTCTTTTAGGCTCCATCGGAGCGCCGCATTCGCACATTGTTTCCGCGCCGTCGAAACTGAACTTATCCGGCGTATGGCCTTTACTTTCGCCTTTGGCCTTGGAGCAGGTCACGAGAGGCTTCGGCCATGGCATGCATACCGGCGCGCCGTCCGACACGTAAAGGTCGGGAAACGATATGAGACCGCCGTCCATGAACTTTTTGAGAAGCGCGGCGTCATTGAATTTTGCCATGAGCCTGCTGAAAAACAGCCCGGACACATTGGTCGAAGGTATATAGGTAAGCGTTTCGAAATGATTTCCGGATACCTGATTATCGTTGATTATCATAGGCGTTCTGAGCTCGAATGAAAGCTCGACGGAAACGGGGGCGAATTGGGCGGGTTCCTGAACCCGCAGCGCCTGGCCGGCCGCCGGCGCCGAAACGCTGACTTCGGCCCTGACCGCGTCCATTAAATTTTTAACTTCTGCTTCGCTCTTCGCCTTTCCGTCGAATATCATTTCGACGCTGCCTTTTCCGCGCCTGCGCCTGCCGCCCATGCGCTTGAGGTTTAAAAGGCCAAGCTTCAAAAAAGCCTCCGCCACGGGCGATATTTTATCATCGATCGATTCGAGGTATAACTCAGTGCCGAAGACGGTGCCGGCGGGAACGTGCCTGGCTATGAAAAGCCCCGTTTCGGCCGCCGTTCCGGTTTTGCGATTTATCCTGTTATGGCCTGTTATCATGTATTTGCGGCCGCCGCTCGCGGGAACGGCGTCATACACGCGCAGTTTGCCCTCGTGGCCGTAAGAGCCGAATATCTGGCACATGAGGCAGGGCTCGGACCCATAAGGGCTTGTAAACGATATGCCGCAGAGTTTTTGGCCTTTTTCGCCTACATGCTGGCCGTCGCATACTTTAAGCTTGAGCAGTTCGGCCACTTCGCGGCAAGAATCTTTCAGCGTTCCCTTGATCGAGCTGGCCGGAATGAAAGGCTCGCCCTTAGCGTTCTTTATGATGTCGTTATCGACGACCCCGTCCGTCTGTCCACTTCCGATATGAAGATCAGTTATGGTGTTTATTTTTAAATTAAATCTCATCTGAATGAACCTCCAGCTAAATTATATCGAACACTTCGACCAGGTCAAGGACGCCCTCGCGGCGGCTCGCGCAATTATAAGCTTCCGCGTTCTCTTTCGCCCAGTTAATGCATTCATCGAAGGTCTTGCGGCCGTCGACGTCCTTCGTATTTTTTATATTGTTCTTTATCTGTTTAAGCATCATGGAACGGGAATATTCGTCGTATTTGTAGATCTCCCTCAATTTCTTTATTTTAGAGCGGTCTAAAACATCGCCCAGCTGCTTCGCTTTTTTAACCAGGCTGTCCACTGTGCGCACCTTGTGGCCCGTTTCACTCAGCAGATAAGGCTTCTGCCAGAGTTCTACTTCATACCGGTCTGAATCTTTTTCGACCGTCACGGTACATTCGCGCTTTCTGGTTTCGTCGATCGAATCGTTAAGGCTGCCGTACATCACCTGGAAATCTATCATGGCCGGAGGATTTACGGCATCGAGTTTCTGCCCGTATTTTTTGGCGCTGCCAAGCAGCGATTCGGCAAGCTCGACCGACTGAACTATCGGAAAGGAAGCGTGAGTGAAGACTATCCCGGCCGATATGGTTACAGGCGAATCGAAACCGATGCCCTTCGTATTGGCCGTAAAATATTCGGACAGCTTTCTGGTAAACTCAAAAGCGTATTTCGGCGATATCGCGAAAGCTATGTCGTCGCCGCCGACTATAAGAGGCCTGAACGGCATCATTTTTCCGGCGTTTATGTATTTGTCGAAAACCTCGAGGCATGCCTGAGAAATGGCCTTATGAGACGCTTCGTCGATGGCTTTTGAAATTTCGCCTATTTTTCTGAAATTGCCGGCGGAGCTTTCGGTGAACGCCTTAAGTTTTTTGCCAAGAGCGTTGCCGTCCATTTTAACTATCGCGATAACGCTGTGCAGCTTATCTTCGAGATTGTCTTTTTTGACGTCTTCAAGGCTCATCAGAAACCATTTGCCTGGGCCGCCCTGTAAATTCATAGCCTCGATGATGTCGCGGTGAGCATTCGCACCTTCTTTGGCTTTGGCGGCGCATATATAGCAGAGTTCGGAATCATTACCACCGGCGCCCATCACGGCATTTCTTGACATGCATGATCTGCAGAGCTGCCCGTGGGGCATGAAAAAGTCCAGATCAGGGACCTGCCCGCGTTTTTTGACGTCGGCCAGCCTTTTTTTGATGTCCTGATAGGCCTTGTGGTCGATCTTTTCATACTCATGGCTGGCATAAATGAACGATATTCCATTTGGAATACACGATCTGTTCAAAAAATCGACGGCCTCAGCCAGTTTTTTTTCATCGTTAAATTCAGCAACGCCGTTGCCGCCGCCCGAATATAAAGTTTCCTTTGGGAATTTTTGTCCGAACTCCTTATTTATATCATCCATTATCTGCGAAGCGCCGACGACCTCTCGCAGAGTGTTTGTGGCGAAGATATATTTCTGCTTGCTTGTAAAGTCGAAATGAAACAGTATAGGCATGTTCTTCTCCTTTAGCTACCGTAAAATAAAAAAACTTTTACCTTTAATTTTTCGTTCTTTTTTATTTTAACGAAATAATAAAAATAAAAGTTTTAACCTCCAGGAAATCAAAAACAACATTATAAATTTTTTATGATTCTATAATGTTTTTATTTAATTGTCAACTAAAATTTTATAATTTTTTATCGAATTTGACCTGGATTTATTGTATTGCTTTTTGAGCGTTTTTTATTAATTCAATACATTTTCTGTATTTACTTTCGGTTTTATTGTCAAGTTTTCTGACCTGATATTTCAGCATTAAAAACTCGGACAATGTTTCACATATTTTTTCATATATGTTTCTGGCGCATATTTTATTCTCGAACTCTATTTCCAGATATTCGGCCATTTTTTGGCCGTTTTTTGAGCCGTCGTTACAGTAACAGTTTATAGAGTCGAGTGAAACCTCTATCTCATAAGACCACAGGTAATCCTCATCGTTAAGCGACTCGATTATCAGCCTCTGGGTTTCCCTGTCGGTGACGACCCTGCAAACCTTCTTAAAGTCTGCTTCAAAATCTACAAAATCTTTAGTTTTATTTCCAAAATATTTTTTAAATACTTTATAAGATATTGTTTCAGGCGGCTCCTTGCTTTCATAATAAAGCGGCTCTAATTCAACGCTTTTGTTTTCCTTCCAGGGCGCCTTGAGGCATATACGGCATTCTTCGTAATCTTTGACTCCGGTGTTTCTGATCCTCAACCTTACGTTTTTCTTCAAAAGCCTCTCGTTGTTATCGTAGTAATTATCAATATTTGTCGAAGCGAAATCTTTGCACTCGATCCTGATGTTAAGGTCCTGCTTCAGCTTATTCTTGAATTCGTCTGACTGAATATGCTTTTTGAGGCCTTCGAAGCAATCTTTGCCATTAACCTCGAATTTTTTTTCTTCTTCATAACTCTCGACGTTACGGACCTTAACCTCTTCAAAGTTTATCCCGCTTGCGATAAAAACTTCGAATTGCCTTGATATTTCCTCTTTAATCTCTTTCTGCGCGAGACGCGGGTATATTTTCTGCTGCTCGTCCGTAAGCTGGCGGGAGCTCGGTATAAGTTCGATCGTGCCATTTTTAATTTCAACCCGCTCGACGGCCATATGTTTTTGATAATGCTGCGGCTCCTGTATATTAACCTCGTTATGTTTATCTATAAAGTCTATCAGGTCGTTTATCCGTTCGACTTTTTCATTATCCTTACCATCATCTGTGCCGGCGATAGTTTTTTTGACCTTGTTAATTTTATCCTTAAGTTCTTTCGGATGGGTTTTGAGCATGGTTATTAATTCCGAAGACTCTATTTCTATTTCGTTTATGCCGGTTGCTAAATGTTTAATTATTTTTTCAAGTACCGCGAGTTCTTTTTTATTTTTCTCGATCTGTTTTTTCAGCACGTTGGCATCGAAGACGCGGTCGCGCTGAACGTCGGCGGAGTCAAGAACCCTAAGCAGCGAGGCAAGTTTGTACAGCCGGTGTTTTCTTTGCGGATCTTCGACGCCTAAAACATTTTTTATATCATGTTCTAGCGTGGTCAGCTCTATTTGATCTTTTGTCTCAGGTTTTCCATATAATTTACCTACCTTCTGATGGAACTTTGAAGCGAGAGCAATTTCGGTCATAAATTTTTCCAGCGGACCGTTTTTGCCATTGCCGGTTATCATATTTCTGATAAGGTTTTCGGACTCGTTCATCAAAAGATTATAGCTTATAAGACCGTGATATTTTCTAACGCGGCTGACCTCGTTTATTTTCGCGTCACCGCACATTCCGATGTCGTGAAGTATTATGGCGCATGCAAGAATGTAAACCTCTTCAGAAGTAAGAAATACGTTATTCTCGTTCTTTGGCTCTAGAAGGTCGGCTAATATTTTGAGTATGTTTATGGAATGGTTCAGCCCGTGGTCCGCGAAATGATCGTATAAATTAAATCCGTAAAGCATTTTCGAGCAGGTAGGCGTGGATACGCGGTTATAAAACGAAATAAACGACTGCTTTAATTTATGATCGTCTATATGGC
>MWBZ01000158.1 GCA_002069765.1 bacterium ADurb.Bin243 | reverse complement strand
GGGGCCGAGCTCAAGCGGCAAAAATCCCGGAGGGATTTTTGAACGAGTCCCCGAAAAAACTTGTCTGGCACCTGCCCTAACTATCTGCTTAAAATGCATTCTTAAATATTTTATGGTTCTTTTTCATATCGTATGGGTAAAATATTTAAAATAAGTTAAGAGTTCAGAGTGGAGAGTTGAGAACTAAAGGGCTTTTGGAAATTTCTATAAGGCGTTTTTAATATTTTATATTTAAAGCTCGCAGAGCGAGCCCCAGCCTTAACTATTCTCTGTTCACTATCCACTATTCACTAAAATAAATTTTCCCCACTGTAAAGAATTTCAAAAATTATAAAGGTGTATAAAATTATACAAAACCCAACCATTAAAGTATGGTTTTGTATATTATTATTCAAAAAAATTAAAATTTAATATTCAAAATAAAAAATAATCGATGATGTTATACACGCTAACTTGTTATTAGCTTTATTAATTAATTCTATTGATATTATGGCATACAATATGCCTTATTTTTAATAAATATTATTTAGCGCTCTTTGATGTTTTTTAAACTGCCATTTAATTTTTAAAGCGTATTGCCGATATAAAATACAAAGGATTATAATATTTTTTTAGGAGCGCACGAATGCCAAACAGAAAACATTATAAAAATCTATTATTGACGGCAGGTATCGCATTTGCACTGATTTTTAACTTTCCAGCTTTGATTTTCGCTCAAGTCGAACTTAAGCCCAAAATTACCAAATCAAAGCCCGGCGTCAGCGTTAAAAGCGTAAAAAAAGCCGAACCCACCAACGATCAAATTCTGAAAGCGGCCGGCGCGGGCGTTGAAGATATCGACAACATCGACGTAGCTGTAGATAAACTCGGCTACGATAACGTCAGCGGCACTGACGGAGTAAGCATAAAATCTCCTCTGCCCAAACCTAAAAAACCATACCTCGGCAATTTTACCGCCAATACGCTCATGGCTTCCAACGGCCTGATAGAACTGGCTTCGCCCGAACCTACCGGCAGAGGCAAATTCCAGGTAGGCGCACAGTACCTGCACCGCAGAATACAGTCCTCGCCTTCGCTCCAGCTTAACGCAAGAGTCATGTTCCAAACGCTGACATTCGGCGTAATGAAAAACGCTGAAGTGGGCTTCGGATCGTCAGGCTATTATAAGTCGGCCAATAACACGACGTTTTTAACGGCCAAAATGCGGCTCACCAATCCCGAAAGATCGAAATTCGATTTCGCCCTCGGCGCTCAGACGATCGATTTCGGTTCATCCGACATAGCGAACGTAACTAATTATTTCGGCACCGCCGCCTTCGACCTTCACGGCTCAAAGATATACTTCCAGGCTACTAACGACGGCAATAACAGCTATTACGACCTTACCATGAAAGGCGGCGTGATAATACAGATGCGCGAACTGGTTCCTCAGCCTTCATGCCTCATAATAGAAGCGCTTCAAGACGTAAATAATAACTTTTCAAGGTATAACTTCGGCATCAGAACCGCAGTGGCCGAAAACGCCCTTTTAGACATGTTCTTAATGAAAGATATCAACATAAACGAATTATCGCCTGCGGTCGGTTTAAGCCTAAAGTTTTAATCGTGTAATTTACAGGGGGTTAATATATATGAAAAAAATTAAATTCTTCATGTCGATCAAAAAATATCTAAGCGCTCTGATGCTCTTTTTCGTGCTGCTGATGCTCAACAACTGCGGCGGGGGCGGAGGCGGCGGCGGCAACTCCTCGGTCCTGGATATGATGTCCGCCAACGATGTGAAGGTAACGTCCTTAAACGACCAGACCGGTCTGATTTTAAGCGATGTTTTCGTGTCTATTTCCGAAATCGGAAAAGAACAGGTCGTTTTAAAAAGCGCAAACACCGGCGATTCCGGAGTTTACGTTTTCGGCAAAATAAAGATCGGTTCATATATAATAAAAGCCTCCAAATCCGGCTATGAAACCGCGACGGCCAACGTTGTGGTTACAAACGGCCCGCAGGAAGTTAACGTTAGGCTCAAACCCTCATATCCGCCAGACTCCATATCCGGAATAGTAAAAAGAAGCGATACGCTCGAAGGCGTACCTGACGTTACGGTAGAAATAAAAGACTCTTCACCTATCATCAAAACCCTCACCGACGCAACAGGTAATTATGTGCTTTCCAACGTGCAGCCTACCGGCACCAGCGCCGCACCGTATGTTATCAAGGCGTCAAAACCCGGCTTCCAGCCCGCCGAAAGGGCCAATGTCATAAAACTTCCCAATATCGCGTTAAAAGAAGTCGATATTACCCTCCAATCTTCAGGCAGTACCGAAATACTCCTCCCGGGCAAAATCATAGGCGTAGTTAAAAACCGCCTCACCAGCGAGCCTATAGAAAGTATCGCCATAACGCTTCAGGACTCGGGCCTTCCAAGCGACTATAGCCGCGCGACGGGATATTATCACATAGAAAATGTTAACGCCGGTAAAACTTATATACTTACCGCTATCGAAACCACGACGGCCAAAAAATATAAAGCTTATTCACAACAAATTCAATTGTCTTCCGAACAAACGCTCGTTCAGGACATCTTAATGGAACCCGTCGAAGAAGTTCCCGCTCCGGAATACGGCTGGCTCATAGGCACCGTTCTTGACTCCGTGTCTAAAGCCGCAATTGCCGGCGTAAGCGTGGAACTGCTGGGCACCAGCCTTTATGATATAACTAAAGCCAACGGCTCTTTCAAGGTAATCAATATAACTCCGGACATGGAATATATCATGCTCTTTTCCAAAACCGGATATGTCAGTCAGACCAGCAAACGCACCGTGGCTAAAGACCAGAACAATATGGACCCCATAGAACTCGTGCCGTCTTCGTCTTCACAGAACTACTGCTCTATAATAGGCGTAGTCCGGGACAAAGACACTCAGGTGACGGTTTCCGGAGTCAACGTCGAAATCGCGGTTCCCGACACGAATTCGGTTACGTTTACCAAAATATCCACCACCACGGGCGCAAGCGGCGCATTCGTATTCGAAAAAATATTCATACCTAACGATAAGGTTGAAGCCGGACAGACGATGACTATGGTTATCGGCCGCAACGATTACGTCAGCCTTACAATCCAGATAGACGCCAAAGGCGGAAAAGTCAACCAAATACCCGAAACTTCGACCGAAATCACGAAGCTGAAAGGCACCATAATGGGAACAGTGGTCGACGCCGATACAAATATCCCCATCCCGGGCGCTAACGTAGCTCTGGCCAACTTCACTTACCCTTTAATCAATAATCCGATCGTTTCGGCGGCAGGCACGGGATTTTTTCAGTTCAGCAATATCCCCGTCGGAACATATACTTTGATGGTTTCAGCCAACGAATACGCAACCGAAGTAAAAAACGGCATCACCCTCACTTACAACGGCCAGACAATCGGCCCTCTCACGATACAATTAAAAAAAGATTTCGGCACCATAACCGGGTTCGTATATCTTGAAACAAACGGCACCAAAGGCTATCAGAGCGGAACCGGCGGCGACACGCCGCTTTCCGGAATAAGCGTTATAGCCAGCTCAGGCGGAAGCGGAAACACGCCCGGCGGCGAAATAGGTTCCGATATTTCCAAAAGCGACGGCGCATACTCGCTTAAAAACCTCCCAATATCTAACATTTCCATAGTATCCAATTCGGGCACAGGCGCAAACGCCAACTATAGTTCATATACAGAATCATATTCGGTCATTAAAGGATTTCAAACTTTTAATATAGAACTCGCACAGACCAAAGGCAACGTTTCCGGAGTGGTTTACGAAGATCTCAATAAAAACGGAGCATTCGACAACGAACCGCTCGTTTCCGGCGCCGTAGTTTCAGTTATTCAGTCAGGCGCGACCACTTCCACTCCGACCGATGCGCTCGGTAATTTTATACTCACCGGATTAAGTTTCGGTTCACTCAACATCACGGCCACAAAGACCAATTACAAAGATTCGGCGAAAACCGTAACTCTTCCGGCTAACGCCAATCTCTCAAACGTCTATATAGGCTTATATAAACCTACAGGCAAACTGACGGGCCGTATCGTGGATTTAAACACGCCCGATCCCAAACAGGGAATCGCCGGAGTCAGCGTCAAAATACTCGGTTTCTCAAATTTAACCACTACCACCGATTCCACCGGCGGATATATGTTTAACGAAGTCCTCGCCAATAACGGCGGCGTCTCACAGTACACCATAGTCGGCGACGGTTCCGCTTTAGGCTACGGAGTGACTACCAAACAATGCGAAGCTCCCGCTGAAAGCGCCATAATCAACGCGCCCGATATAGAATTGTCGAAGGCGTCAAGGCTGGTTTACGGCAAAATAACCGATTCGGTTACCAATGCCGGCATTTCAGGCATTAAAGTAAAAATACAGGGGACTGCATATGAAGCCGATACCGATAACTCGGGCGTTTACGTATTCAACGCCATACCGGTCAACACCGCTTCCAACTATACTCTGGGCATAAGCGACACGGTAACGGTCAACGGCGCTCCGCGCTATCAAAACCGCGACGACGTTAGCATATCGGTAAATAACGAAACCACGCCGCTTAAGATTCAAAACATTCCGCTCACGCCCAACGTCGGAAAGATCCGCGGAACGGTCTATGATTCGATAACCGGCTTCCCCATCAAGTCATCTCTTTTCACCGAACCCATACAGGCCGAAATTACGATATCCGGCCTTGCTGCGCCCGTAACCGCAACGGTATCGCAGGTCAACGGCGAATTCACCATGGAAAATATTCCAGGCGGCTCTTACAATCTAAAAATCAAACACGCGGTGACAGGCACGAATCTCAAAATGTTCGAAGAAGTCAGTCGCAACGCGCTTGTAACGGCCGGCCAGACTATAGATCTGGGCATAATTTACGTCACGCTTAAAACCATGACCATAAAAGGGAGAGTAAAAGATAAAATCGTAGGCGATAAAGTGTCTTCGATTCCAGGATTAAGCGATTATTACATTTCCGGCGCTCTTGTACAGGCGTCCATCAACGGAATACCGTACACTAAAACCGCCACGACTTCCTACGACGGTTCCTATCAACTGACCGTGCCCGTATATTCGAATTATACTTTCAAGGCCAGCGCCACAAATTATATAGACAGCGAGCAGGCTTCCACGGAAGTCGTTCTCAGCAACACCCTCCTTTATCACACGCAGAATTTTTCCATCGACCCTCGCGTCGGAAATATTTCCAGCACGGTATTTCTGGATTCAAACAACAACGGCTACTACGACGTGGGCGATACGGTTAAAATTAAAGACGCGCATCCCAAGTATATGAACGGCGATTTCAAGGTAAAAACCAATTATCGAGGCGTGCCGTTCAGCGTTTCAGTCGAAAATAACTCGGCTTTCACGATAACTAACCTTCCCGTCGGCAGCTATTATCTCACGGTAGATCCCCCCGCGGCCAACCTCGATCCGGCATACGCGGAACTCAATTCCACTGCATGGCTCGAAGGCCCCAGCGGCAACCGTATAATCAACGTGACCAATTCCGCTACTACCATAGTCAGTGGAGCGGTTATCACAAAAACTTCATATCCTACCGGAAGCATTTCCGGTAATATAGTCGATACCGATACGCTCACGCCTTTAGCCGGAGCTACCATCAAAGTAAGCGCCGGGCTCAATAACCAGAATATAACCACCACGGCCGACGCTTCCGGTTACTTCAACATAACCAACCTCGTTTATTATAAGGATGAAACCGACACCAACGAAGTTTTTACGCTCAACATAACAAGAGACTCTTATATAACAATTCAGCGTAATTATCTCATGGCGAGCACGCCTAATTCATCCCGCGAAATAACTATTTACGAAAAAATGAGCCGCGTTACCGGCAGTATATCCGGCCGCGTTAGAGACACACAAAACAATCTTCCGCTTTCAAACGTAAGAGTATCGGTAATCGGCTTGAACGTTCCTACGGTAACAACCTCGGACGACGGTTCCTTCCTGTTCAGCAACAATATCCCCGCCGGAACCTACAGCCTTTATTTCACCAAACTTACCGCCACCTTGCAGCCCGACCCGACTTATTCAACATATACGGCGGCAGGAATACAGGTAACCGACGATAAAATCAAAGTTATAGACGACGTATTCCTCTCTACGAACTACAGCTCTATATCGGGCGTGGTTTATCTGGACACCAACGGCATAAGCGGGTATCAGGCCGGAGCAGACAAGGCGCTGCCGGATGTCACCGTCACCGCGACCCTCGTAGGTTCCACGCAGAATTATAGCTACGTATCGCTGACGGACGGAAAATATTACCTGAACAACATGCAGCTCGGCAATTATACTCTAACGTTCGCTTCCACGGCGGCCGAAGGCTATAACGCCGCACCTGTTTCCGTAAGCCTTCCGACAACGACGGCCGTCGTAAAAGATATCCAGATGCAGGCTAAACAGGGCGATATGTACGGCGTTATTTATTTCGACGAAAATAAAAACGGAATCAAAGACGGCGCCGAACAGGGCATAACCGGAATCGATATATCCGCGGCAGCCACTTTCGGAACTTTCGCCACTTTCAGAACCGGCGTCGGCGGCGAATACGAATTTAAAAATATGAACCCGGTAACAGGCACCATTACGGTAGATAACGGCAATAATTTAAAGACATACCAGAAAAAAGTTTTCTCCCAGACTATCGTTTCGGGCCAGCGCACGAAAGTCGATATAGCCATGTACAGAAACACCGTGGCTATACGCGGTAAAGTTATCGACAAAGACACTACCAACCCCATTTCCGGCGTAACTGTGTCGATAAACGGCACATCTTACAGCGCCGTTACCGGCGCCGACGGCCGCTACACCATATCCGACGTAGCGATCGGCAGCGGAACGGTCACTTTCCAGATGAACTTCGAAGCCATATCGCTCGGTTATAAAACCCAGACGATAACATCGCCCGGCACTTCCGGCGACGACATCACCGTGGACGACCTGTCGATGTCTAAATCCACAAGAGACGTTCGCGGCCGGGTTGTCAATGCAGACCTGCTGCCGCTTGAAGGCGCCAGCGTCAAAATCGTCGGCGATACCAACGTAACGTCGGTAACCACCGACATTTAC
>MWBZ01000157.1 GCA_002069765.1 bacterium ADurb.Bin243 | reverse complement strand
GTATGCGAAGTTATGATCTTATTTTCAACGCCCGTTTTCGAAAGAACGAATGAAAATTCGCCGATCTGGCAGAGCGCGAATCCGGCGAGCAGGGCCGAACCGGTCGGCACTTTAAGCAGCGCTCCGCCTATATAAGCCGCCGCGGTTTTCACCGCTACCACGCCAAAAGTCAAAGCGGCTATAGTCCAGGGCATCGATAATATAAAACTGGTATTGAGAAGCATTCCTATCGATACGAAAAAAAAGCTGGTGAATATGCTTTTAAACGGAAGCACATACCCGAGCGCCTGATGGCTATACTCGGACTCCGAAATTACAAGGCCCGCAAGAAACGCGCCGAGCGCGAGCGAAAGGCCGGCCTTAAAAGTCATAACCGCTACCGACGCACATATTACGATAACCGTAAGCAGGAACAAATCCTGGTTTCTGGTTTTAGCCACGTGATAAAGAATTTGAGGGACGATGAACTTTGTGGCCGCTATAATTAAAAATACTATCAACGCGATTTTAACCAGAAGCATGCTTATCGAAACGTCGCCGCCGGCGGAAACAGCGGCGGGATCTTCCGTAAGAAGGGGCGTTATTAAAATCATGGGGACTATCACTATGTCCTGAAAAATTAATATAGCAAGAGACGTCTGGCCGTAAACCGAATCGATTTCGGCTTTTTCCTGCAAATACTTGAGAACGATCGCGGTGCTGCTGAGCGCGACTAAAAATCCCACAAAAACTGCTTGTTTGAAAGTGAACCCGAGTTCGTACTCGATAAAAGCCACCACGGCTATCGTCAGAAGCACCTGCGTAAAACCGCCAAGTACGAGCGCTTTTCTAATTTGCAGGAGCTTTTTAAAGGAAAATTCTATGCCTATCGTAAAAAGCAAAAGCACGACGCCGACTTCCGCGAGGTATTCGACTTCGTGAGTGGCGTGAATAAGCCTTAGCCCATAAGGGCCGAGAAGCGCGCCTGTAAAAAGATAGCCTACTATGGCCGGTATTTTCATACGGCTGCAGAAATAAAGAACGAACATCGATATTATGAAAATTATGAAAATTTCATTGAACAAACCCAGAGTCATATATAACAACCTCATGATGTAGTTTAAGATAGACAGGTTATTTTAATATATTTGCCGATAAAATTCAAGATAAATTATTATAGTTTTTACAGTTTTTCTTTGATGTTTCTACGATTATTTAGTATAATATCGAATAGTTTTTCAGGCCGCGCGCTTGTGAACATACGTTCATTCAAAGAAGGGCAGGTATAAAAATGAATATTTCAGAATTCAAAAAAAACGGTCACATGATAATAGACTGGATCGCGGACTATTTTGAAAATATAGAAAAATATCCGGTAAAGTCTAAGTCGTCCCCCGGAGAAGTTATTTCAAAATTGCCGGCTTGCGCGCCGGACAGGGCCGAAAAATTCGAAAAAATATTCGGCGATTTCGAAAAAATAATCATGCCGGGCATCACTCACTGGCAGAGCCCTTCGTTTTTCGCTTACTTTCCGGCCAACAACAGTTTTCCTTCGATACTCGGAGAGCTTCTCTCTTCGGCCCTGGGAGCGCAATGCATGAGCTGGGCCACTTCGCCGGCCGCCGCGGAACTCGAAGAGGCCGTCATGAAGCAGCTCGCTAAAATAATCGGCCTGCCCGAAAGTTTTTGCGGAGTTATCGAAGACACCGCGTCCACTTCCACTCTTTGCGCGGCGCTTTCGGCGCGCGAAAAATATTCGGATTATTCCATAAATTCCGAAGGGTTCGGCCCTGAAAATAAATTCACCGCCTATTGTTCCGGCCAGGCGCATTCTTCGATCGAAAAAGCGGTTAAAATCGCCGGCATCGGTAAAAACAGGCTCCGCTTGATCGGCTGCGATAAAAATTACGCGATGATGCCTTCCGAGATATTCGCGGTAGCGGCCATAGGCACGACCGGCTCCACCGCCATAGACCCGCTGCGCGCCATAGGCAGGATCTGCAAAAAATATGGAATATGGCTCCATGTGGACGCCGCTTATGCCGGAAGCGCTCTCGTGCTGCCGGAAATGCGTTATATGATAAACGGCGTCGAATATGCCGACTCTTTCGTTTTTAATCCGCACAAATGGCTTTTCACCAACTTCGACTGCTCGGCGTACTTCGTAAAAGACAAAGCCGCGCTTATTAAAACATTCGAAATACTGCCGGAATATCTTAAAACATCCGAAAAATCAGCCGTCAATAATTATCGCGACTGGGGAATACAGCTCGGCAGGCGCTTTCGCTCGCTCAAACTCTGGTTCGTACTCAGAAGTTTCGGAGTTTCGGGCCTTCGAAAAATAATTAAAAAGCACATCGAACTCGCGCAGTATTTCGCTGAAAAACTTTCCGCCGAAAACGGTTTTGAAATAATGGCGCCTCACCCGCTTTCGGTCGTATGCTTCAGGTTCAAACCCCGGGCCGGCATATCGCAGGAAAAAATAGACGCATTTAACGCGGGCCTTCTCGAAAAACTTAATTCGAGCGGAAAATTATATCTATCGCACACCAAACTCGGCAAAGATTTCGTAATAAGAATGGCGATAGGTCAGACCGGCACCGAAAAAAAACATGTAAAAGCCGCCCTGGATACGATAATTAAAACCGCCAAAAGCATGAGTAAATAGCCATATCAAAATAAAAAGAGCCGTCCTGATTTATTTTTTCAGACGGCTCTTTTTTACGCTTATATTAAAAGGTGTTTTTTAGTTTGTAATTCTCTGAGGCGCCAGAGATGACTGAGTATTTGAAGACGTCGAAGTACTTCTTACCTTTTCGAGCTTGGATTTATAGCTTTTATATATGGAAGTAAACAGCTTTGCGCCGTGCGTATGCGGAGTATATGAATAAAGAGAAAACGTGGCGGCGTTGGTGGGCGAAAAACTTGCCTTGCCATAATTTATAGGGAGCTTTGTAGATTTTTTCGCGCTCAAAAGATCGGCGCCCTTATCGAAATTTTTTCTAAAAGTGTCCGCTGCGCCTGTTATCTGCTTTTTAAACCCTTTATAAGCCTGGTTCATCTTGCCGTTATCGTAAACGCCGACTCCCATCGCCCAGTCGAGCTTGAATTTAGTTATTTTTTTCTTGGTTTGAACCAATCCGTTTTCCTTCTGCATGGTTGCCAGTATTACGAGCGGATTGATTTTATTTTCTTTTGCCACTTCCATAATGACTTCAGCGGGATTGACACCGTCATATTCCTGAGCCATAGGCGAATTCATCGACGCCAGCAGCGCAGTAAGCTCTTCGGCCGTCATGAAATCGGAATTAGTGAATTCATCATCCGGAATTAACGCCGTAGCAGAACCGGAAGTGGAAGCCGTTTTTGCGCCTTTTTTAGGCGCCGCCTGCTGGCCGCTCGAACTAGATGAAGCCTGAACCGAAGATTCGGCGGATGATTTCTTTACTGCCTGGTCCGAAGAAATCGAGCTCTGATCAAGATTTTTTTGGAGAGTGGATATCTGGGCGTATGCCACAGGCGATAAAAAAGTTGAACACATCACAAATAACATTAAAAAGGCTGTAATTTTTATTAGTTTTAATTTCATAATAAATGTCCCTTTCTAATTAAAAATTTAAAATAAAAACTCGCTTTTGATAAAAAAAATAATTTTAAAAACATCCTATAAAACAATTATACTATAAATTTTTAAAAAATGTGCCGTTTTTTTATTTTTTATTTAATCTCTTTTTTCATTTTGTTCTTTATGAATAGAAAAAAGTCCATTAGTGAGCATTATATTGAATGAAAAATTATAAATCTTATGTTATAATAGCACCCATGATTTTACGCCGCTTCATGTTTTTATTTTCAATCTTTAAAGTAATCGCATCGCCGCGAATTTTTCGCGCGCCCCGCATAGGAGCGGCTGTCGTAATGCTTACGATAACCCTCGCCTTAAGCTTTTTTGCACGCCCCGCAACGGCATCCGATACCGTTGAAATAAAAGTCTGGTCAATGGGCATGGAAAGCGAGTACATCAAACAAATCACGGACTCCTTTGAAAAAGAGAATCCGGGAATAAAAGTTATAAATCAGGCTATTCCATGGGGAGAAGCGCATGAAAAGCTCATTACCGCTATAGTAGGAAACGTGCCGCCGGACGTCTGCCAGCTGGGCACGACCTGGATGCCTGAATTTCAGACGATGGGAGCTTTCGAGCCGCTTAACGAATATATAAAAAACTCCAGGATCATAAATCTCGAAGATTTTTTCGAGGGCGCTCTTTTATCCAGCCGTTATGATGGAATCTACTATGGCATTCCATGGTACGTGGACACGCGTGTCTTTTATTACCGTACCGACATACTCGCGGCCGCAGGTTTTAATATATTTCCTCAAACATGGAGCGGCTTTCTCGAAATGCTCCGCAAGCTTAAAGCCGGCTATCAAAAAGCCGGAATACATGCTTATCCGGCTTTTCTTCCGGCAACGGACTCGTTTTTCTTTTTAACGCTTTTATGGCAGAACGGCACCGATCTTTTAGACGCGGAAAACAAAAAATGCATTGTCGATAATCCTGCGGCCGTTGGCGCTTTAACCGAATATGCCGCGCTTTTTGACGAAAAACTCGGGCCGTTCAACGATCCTCTCCTGGAAGAAAAGGCGTTTGAAAAAGGGCTTTGCCCCATTTTTATATCGGGCCCGTGGACGGTGACCGACATGGACAAATACAGCCCCGAAGTCAAAGGCAAATGGTCCACCGCGAAAATGCCGAAAAAATTGAACTCCGCTTCATTTATAGGAGGGTGCAACCTCGTCTTATTTCGCGAATCCAGACGAAAAAAAGAGGCGTTCAGGCTCATCGAATACATGAGCAGGCCCGACGTTCAGGCTGAATGGTACAGAATTTCAAGGGACCTTCCTCCCAACAGGCTCGCCTGGAACTACGAAGTGGTTTTCTCCAATCCCAGGTTGACGGCCTTCAAAGAACAACTCTCGGAAACCCGCACTCCTCCGCCCGTAGGCGAATGGGCCCAGCTCGACAGCCTTATATGCGGCGCCCTTGAAGAAATGATGTATAAAAAAATCACGCCGCGGGAAGCGATAACTAAAATAGCGAAGAAAACATCTGACATTCTGGCGTCTCGCGACTTTAATCAGACCTCTTTTTACAAATTCGCGGTATCATCGTTCATATGCTTCATGATAGCCTGCGGGCTCTTCTTATATTTTAAAACGCGGGCGCCGCAAACCGACCGAATAAGCTCTAAACGGTTCAATCCGGCGGCCTGGCTTCTTTTAGCGCCCGCGCTATCGGTTATGAGCGTCTTTTTATTCGTACCAATCGTTTCTTCTTTTATCATAAGTTTTACCAACTGGAATATTTACGGCGTCAGAGACGCGGGCAAAATAATTTTTATCGGCTTTGAAAATTACTCGAAGCTTCTCGCCGATCCGATCTTTTTCAGAGCGCTGTTCAATACGCTCGTCTACGCTTTTATCGGCGTTCCTTTAAATATAATGCTGGCCCTCGGCGCAGCCATACTTTTAAACCAGGGGTTTGTAAAGTTTAAAAGCTTTTTCAGGCTCGGTTTTTTTCTTCCGGTCATAACCACTTTCGTCGCGGTCGCGCTTATATGGCGCTGGCTTTACGACACGGCAAACGGTCCGATAAACTGGGCGATAGGCGGCGCCGGATTTCCGCCTCAAAACTGGCTTATGAACGAATATCTCGCTCTTCCTGCGATAGTTTTCATGGGAGTATGGAAGGGGTTCGGTTATAATATGATGATTTTCATCGCGGCCCTTCAGTCTATATCCGACGAAATTTATGAGGCCGCCGAAATCGACGGCGCGTCGAGCGTTCAGCAGTTTTTTTATATAACCCTTCCAATGATTAAAAAAACCACTTTTTTCATAACCGTAATGACCGTAACCGGCTGCCTTCACGTATTCGCCGAGCCTTATATAATGACGGGCGGCGGGCCGCTCACAAGCACCATGTCGGTAGTGCTTTATATGTATCATCACGGTTTTAAATATTATAACCTCGGTTATTCATCGGCTATCGCTTATGCGCTGTTCGCGATTATGTCGGCGATAACTTTTCTCCAGTTTAAACTTTCAAAAAAATTCGAATGAGAAGCGGTTGAAGTTTTATGAACAAAAAAGCCGGATTTTTAAAAAAAATATCGTTTTACGCTCTCATCGTGATATTTCTTGTCACGACCATAATGCCGTTCGCCTGGATGTTCGTGACTTCGCTGCGCGTGGCGCCGAACACGATGCTGGTGCCGCCTCCGCCGCCCGGAACTTTCACTTTGCTAAATTTCATTACCATTTTCGAAAACGCGGATTTTTTAAGAAGCCTTTTTAACAGCATAGTGATAACATTTTCTCTCACCTTTCTTTCGATCCTGATTAACGCCATGGCCGCATATTCGTTTGCGAAGTTGAACTTTCCGGGCCGTGAAAAGCTCTTCGCCCTGTTGCTTTTAACTATGATGGTGCCGGGCAAGGTTACCATGATGCCAGTATTTATAATTCTTAAAAGCCTCGATCTTTTAAATTCTTACATCGGCCTTATTTTTCTTGGCAGCGCGAGCGTTTACGCGATATTTATGCTCCGGCAGTTCATGTACGATATTCCCGACGAGCTTCTGGAATCGGCCCGTATCGACGGATGCAGCGAGCCGCGCCTTTTCTTTTATATCGTGCTGCCGCTATGCAAACCGGTGATCGCAACGCTGGCTATAATAAATTTTATAGGCGCCTGGAACGAGCTGCTCTGGCCGCTTATCATTATGATCGACGAAAAAATGTACACGCTGCCGGTGGCGCTGGCCAATCTCAACGGACGCTACGGCTCCGATCAGGGCATAATGATGGCCGGCGCAGTAATAGTGGTAGTGCCGATAATTTTAATATTTCTCTTCGTTCAAAAATATTACATAAGAGGCATAACCGCCGGGGCGCTCAAAGGCTGACGGCCGAAAGTAACGGGCCGCCGGCGTCTCGCCTTCCCTTATCAAAAAAAGAATTATATTTAAACCGCACAAAATGAAATGAACACGATTTTTTTTCTTGACTTATTCTTATAAATTAAAATATAATAAAGCTATATCATGGAATTAATTGTAAGCAAAAACTTCAATAAAAAAGACTCATATAAACTCGAAACCTACCT
>MWBZ01000156.1 GCA_002069765.1 bacterium ADurb.Bin243 | reverse complement strand
TACGTGCCGATGATACTACTCGGGGAACTGGGTGGGAAAGTAGGTTATTGCCAGGTCTATCGAAACCCCGAAGCTTACGCTTCGGGGTTTCGTCTTTTTTAGTGTTTATATATTTAAACTTTATTTTATTCTTGATGGATTTTGGAAAATGAGTAAAATTAATTGTAATAAAATATTTAATTTTTAAAATCTGGAGGGTAATCATGGCTGACTTTTTATTGTTAAGGGTTTATAGTCATTGAACCGGCCGTTTAATTTTATATTTTTTCAAATCAGCTGTAAGAAATTAATTTGAGAAAGGCAGCTATAATTTAAATAAAATATTAATCATACGGAGGCGTTATGACAAAAAAACAAAATTTATCCCATCATGGCGTTGAAGACAGAAATAACAATAGAAAATTCGCCAACACCACGCTTGAACTTCTTTCTGAACGTGCCAGCTGCAGGGCGTTTTCCAGTAAAAAAATTTCGAATAAAGTAATGGATGATATTCTGCTGGCGGGTACAAAAGCCCCTACCGGCGGAAATCTTCAGCCGTATTCGATAATCAGGATTAGAGATGCTGAAACAAAAAAAAATCTCGCCGGGCTTTGCGGACAAAGTTTTATAGCCGAAGCGCCCGTAAATTTGCTTTTTTGTATTGACTGGAGGCGGCTTGAGCGTTGGGCTTCGCTTGAAAAAGCGCCTTTTTCGGCTCACAGATCTTTCCGGCATTTCTGGATCTCTTTTCAGGATACTATAATCAGCGCTCAGAATATCTGTACCGCAATAGATTCGATGGGCTTGGGGTCGGTATATATAGGAACCATACTTGATTACTTTCTGAAATTAAAAAAATTATTTAAATTACCGAAATTGGTATTTCCTGTTGTTTTGCTCTGCGTGGGCTATCCGAAAGCCAAACCTGTTCCGCGTAAAAAGCTTGGAATCGATGTGATCGTCCATGACGAAGAATATCGTGAATTGGATGATTTAACTTTGCTGAACGCTTTTGGCCGCAAGTATGAAGGCCAGAAGATATCTGCAAGCGATGAGAATATAAAAAAATTCTACAGAACCTGCAAAAACGCCGAAGGTAAACGATTTGCCGATGAATGCGTGAAAAACATCAGAGAAAAAGGGTACATCAGCCCTGTGCAAAGATATTTCGGGCTTCATTACCGGGCCGACGAAATGCCCCGTGGAAATGAAAATTACTTGAGGGTGATCAAAAAATTCGGTTTTAATTGGTTTGAAGATATGCACAAATAGGGATAGATATTTCTGACGCATCGCGGCGTCCATTTGTATGATTGAGGCAGCAGCTTTTTTATTCTATAGTTTATAATTATTTTGCCGATATTGTCTTTTGAAGTATAGTGCCTTTAATTTACAATAAGGGTGATTAAAATAATGAAAATTTTAAAATATTTTTTTATTATAATTCCGGTTTTTTATTTTTTATTTTTTCAGTCCAGCGTAGATCATTTAAGTCTTGGAGATAAATATTTAAAAGAAGGCAAGATCTCTTTCGCGCGCCAGGAATATCAAAAAGCTCATACGGTAAACAAAGTGGCGGACCATATAATCAAAGACCGCCTCGAAAAGCTTGAGTTCATGAACCGTGAAGATCAGATACATCTTAACGCTGCCATAGAATTCGATAGAAACGGAAAGTTCGATGAAGCCATAGCGGAATACGAGAAAGCCGTCAGGATAAATCCGCGCTCGATCAAAGCGCTCGAAGGGCTTATGGTAAACCTTTTCAAATCGGGCGCCGACGATAAAGGTATATCTATTTTAAATAAACTCGGAGATCTTGGCGTTGAAAATGTTAACACTCTATATTACAGGGCTTTCTATGATTACAGGAAAAACAATCTTGAACAGGCTTTCACATATTTGACCAGATGCAGGAAAATCGATAAAAACAACGCGCAGGTAAACGAGCTGCATTCGGTTTTGATTAAAAAACTCGGCGAGTTGAAAGAGAAAAAATCCATCTACGCTAAAGAACTTTTTATTAAAGGCGCGAGATACCTCAAAGCTCGCGACTATAAAATGGCGATCCTCGCGTTTCAGGATTCGCTGGCTAACAAGCTGCCCGATGAGGCCGGCGAAGTGCCCGTGGATATAATGGATAGAAAAATCGCGGTAATCGAAAAATATTCTAAAGTTGGAATATACTTCAACCTCTCTACCGCGGCCGAACTTTCAGGGCGGTTCGAAGACGCCGTGGCCGCGCTGGAAAAAATAAACGACTTTAAATCCGATATCGATACGGTTAATTTCCGAATCGCCGAAAATCATTCTAAAATTGGAAACGATAACGACGCTTTAAAGTACTATCTTACGACAGCCAGGCTGAACTCGTCGTTTCCTAATATCTATAACAAGCTGGCGTTTTGCACGAAAAAAATGGGCGACTATGAACAGTCTATATCCTTTTTTAAACGCGCCATTGAATGCGACCCTAAAAATCCCATAAACTGTTATAATCTTGCTATAATGTATAAAAAAACCGAAAGGCACATCGAGGCGTATGAAACCTTCCAAAAGACGCTTGGAATGCTTTCAAAATCCGACGGGAGCCTGAAATATCTTATAAACGAGCAGCTGGAGCAGCTTAATTCTAAAATTAATGTCGCAAACGCTAAAAAATAAAGTGTAAAATGCATATTTTGATTAATAAACCAAAAATAATATTTACTTTTTCAATAATTTGTGTTATCTTTTTGCTGACGCAAATTACTCTTACGGGTTGTATCAATAAAAAAACCGACCCGGAAGAAGTTTTATATTTTTCGTTTAAACAAGATTGCCCTCAATGCAAAGGGTTCAAGCAGGTCAAGTCTGAAACCGGTACGCTCGTAGAATGCAAGTACTGCAACGGGCTGGGCTATGTATATCAAAATCCTCAGGGAACGTACAAGCAATAATAAAAAGCGGGTTAAAACAGAATATTCAGTCCGCTATTAACATCGAGTTTATTTTAATTATATTCTGGGAGGAAATAAATGAAAAAAAGGTTTTTAATGGCGGCGCTTTTAATGGCGTTCGCATTCTTAACGCTTCAGGCCGGACGGCATATCGATACAGCTTATTGCCAGGCGGGAAATGTAATATGCACTTCGTGTCAGTTTGAAAATCTTCCTAATACTAAATTTTGCGCTAATTGCGGACAAAAAATAGAGATCGTGAAAATCTGCCCGTCCTGCAAATTCGAAAACAATCCCCAGGCTAAGTTTTGCGTAAATTGCGGAACTTCAATAGCTAAAGACGCTCCCAAACCCAAGTCCGATAAAAAAACGGCCGCCCCCGCAGACGGCGCCGGCAAAAATAAGCCCGGTGATAAGCCTTCAGATAAACAGTCGCTGCTAAAAGTCACTCCAGCTGAATACATAAAAAAAGGCGACGCTCTTTTCGCGAAAAAAGATTATGAAAAAGCCAAAGAAGAATATAAGGAAGCCCTGGCAAAAGACGAGAAAAATGTGGAGGCTAACTTTAAGCTCGGCATTTCATATCTCAAAGCTTTTTACATAGACGAAGCCGAAAAATATTTGAAAAAAACGATCGAGCTCAAAAAAGATCATGTTGACGCTTACTATTATATGTCGCAGGTTTACAGGTTTAAAAACGATTCTATAAATGAACAGCAGTACCTTAAGACCGCTCTTGAAAAAGACTCGAACCATCTGCTGGCATTGAACAATTCCGCCGTAATCGGAATCAAAAACAGGAACTATGAAGACGCCATCTCACAGCTTAAAAAAGCTGTCGCTATAAACGCCAATTATTATCTTGCCAAAAACAATCTGGCGGCGGCTCTTTTATATAAAAACCGGTTCGACGACGCGAAAAAAGCTCTCGAAGACGCCCAGAAAATCAACCCCGATTACTATCTGCTTTATTATAACATGGGCGTTTTATTCAACAGCAAAAACTATCTCGACGACGCAGTAATACAATTCGATAACGCCATCAAGATAAAGCCCGATCATATTGAATCTTACATCAATAAAGGCGCCGTGCTCAACAGGATGTCAAAATACAAAGACGCCATGGAAGTATTAAAAGCCGGCATCGAGAAGAATCCGAACAACGGAGCGCTACATCTTAATCTGGCGATCAGCTATGACAAACAGTCCATGAACGACGAAGCTACATCCGAAAATTTCAGGTCGAATCAGCTCGTGCCGGGCTACAACCTCACTAACTATCCCAACGGCATACTGCTAGGCGCGATTCCTGAGTATGACGACGAATCGCTTGAACAGGTCATAAATAAATCGCCTAAGCACAATATGTCGCTTTCGTCGGCTACGAGCGAACTGGATAAAAAATTAAAGACTTCTCTGGGCGAAGTGCACGGCAAATCCCAAACGTCCGGCGGCGGCATGTCCACGCCGACTGAAATTTTTACGATCGGCGAGCAGCTTTACAATAACGGAAAATACGATGAGGCTATGGCTGAATTTAAAAAAGTTATCGAGCTCAAAAAAGACCATGAAGGAGCTTATGAAAAGATGGGACTCTGCTTCGGCGCGCTCGGCAAATACGACAACGCCCTCGAATTTTTCGATAAAGCCTATTCGATAAAGCCAGGTTCGGCAAGCATATGTGTAAATTATGCCAAGGCTTACGGCGCGAAGGGAATGCGCGATAAAGAAGTGGAAATGCTTAATAACGCCATAAAAGCCGACGCCAAGTATTATGACGCCTATTATAACCTCGGCCTTTCTTATAAAGCGCAGAACAAGAAAAAAGAGGCGGGCGACGCGTTCAAAAAATACCTGCAATTGTATCCGGACGCTCCCAAGAAAGATATGATAGAGTCTCTTATAGACCAGATGAGCGAATAGCTCTCGACGAGGCGCACTTTAATAAACACAAGATTTATATTAAGCCCGAAACCTTTATCCGGGCCAGTACTGAAAAGAGATAAATATGTTTCATAAAATTAAATGCGTAATCAAAGGCGGAGGCGATCTGGCAAGCGGAGTCGCATACAGCCTGTTTCGCGCCGGCTTTACCGTCGTCGTTCTTGAAATACCCGAGCCTACGGCCGTGCGCCGCACGGTGGCTTTTTCCACCGCCGTAACCGACGGTTTTATCGATATAGAAGGCGTTACCGGGCGCAAGAGCGAGGCAAACGAATTGATAACTAAAATCGGGTTTGAACCGTTAAACTACATCCCGGTAATAGTCGATCCCGAAACCCTTTGCCTAAACAGAATAAAGCCGCATGTTTTTATAGACGCTATCGTAAATAAAAAAAATTACGGCACTAAAATTACCGATGCGCCGCTTGTGATAGCGCTGGGGCCCGGTTTTACGGCCGGAACAGACTGCCACGCGGTAATCGAAACAAACCGCGGCCATAACCTCGGCCGCATCTTAACCAGCGGTTGCGCCGAAGCGAATACCGGAAAACCCGGCAGCATAATGGGCCATACGTTCGACAGGGTGCTGCGCAACAAAAAAGACGGAGTGTTTAAAACCACGCATAAAATAGGCGATTACGTCAAAAAAGGCGACATCGTCGGCTACGTCAATAATTATGCTTTTAAGGCAAGAATCGACGGGGTTATAAGAGGGCTGCTGCCCGATAATTTTAAAGTGAAATTTTATACGAAAATCGGGGATATAGACCCCCGAAACGACAACGCTTTTTGTTTCAGTATATCCGACAAATCACGTTCTATAGGCCGCGCCGCTCTCGAGGCGGTTTTGATTAAAATTAAAGAAGGCGTCATAAAACCTTAATCACTATTATAGTTTAAGAATTTTAGCGGCTTGACACCCGCCGATATTTTTGCTAAACTTAAATTAAGGAAGCGATTTTCTTTCTTGAAAGCGAGTTGATCGAACGTGAATAGAAAAAGTAATGCCTTAAAGCCGTCTTCTGCCGCATTAATTATTTTTATAGCTATTATTATCGCCGGTTGTTTTTCCGAGTGCGCATTCGCGCAGCAGGGAGCCACGCGGCGCGGAGTGTCGTTAGAGGCCCGGGGCGGCGAAACTTCCCAGCCTCCGGCCGGAAAGCCTTACATGAACGATCTCGATTTCAGCAATCTAATGAAACAGTCCGATCTACTCTTAAAATACGGAAAATTCGACCAGACTCTTGCGCTTCTCACTCCTTACGAAGTGTATATATTCGGCTCCCTCGAGCACTGGAGCAATATGGCCCGTTACGACTGGAGGCTTTATCAGGCTTATTCCATGAAATGCGACTCCGTTAACGCGATTTTTTACTTAAACTGCATTATAGACCAAACAAATCAGCCCAAGCCCACCAAGCATAAATCACAGTATGTAGCCATGGTAGACACTAACGGCGTAGAAACCGGCCAGTATTATTTCGGCGCCGCCATCAACGGAAGAGACTACACCATCAAGCAGTCTGCGCAGGAAAAAATGGACCTTCTAAAACAGCGGTTCAAAAAAATCGAGGCGAAAACGGACCCGAGAATGAGATACGATAACTACCCCGGCTCGCGCTCGCGCATGACGCGTGGAAATTAGCGCCGGCGCGCATCATTGAAACAATAAAAAAGAATTTTATATTTTATGATTAAATTGCGGCGGTCTCAACCGAAGATATCGCCGCAATTTTTTATTATCATGCGCTGGTTTTCTTCGATAGTTTTTAAAGAAATCTTAAGGGATGCCACTTTATGCAGCCCGGCGCTTTCAATCAAGATTACCGACGGCTCGCCGAAAGATTTTATATCGGAAAAATGGCTCGATGCGCACAATTGATAAAAAGCGAGCTGCGATTCGTATTCTTTGATCCTGTGCGCGGCCGCGGCCGCGTCGCTCACCGTTTTAAAATCGTAGATCAGGGCTTTGCCAGTGCCAGTTATCGTTAACAGGTCGCAGTCGCCTTCTAGAAAGAATTTTTTCTCGCGGTGAAACATCTTGATTTCGCAATGGTTTTTAATGGATTCTCCGCCGCCGCGCCGCAATATTTCTTCCAGCCCGGTTTTATTTAAATTATTAAAGAAATTTTCGAGCATCTTTTCGACGGCCGCCGGCACAGCCGGATCGTATCTGATGGGGAAGCCCGATTTATAAGCTTTAAAGGCCAGGCCTGAAAGATTTTTCAAAAAGGTTTCTACGGCCCGGCCGGAAGAAATAACCATCTGCACCGCCCTGTGAAAAGCGGTTCCGATCG
>MWBZ01000155.1 GCA_002069765.1 bacterium ADurb.Bin243 | reverse complement strand
CCTCGACGAATCGTCGAACGGCCTTTCGATAGTTTCCGAAAAATTCAAAAACGAAACCATCGCCGGCCACATAACTCTGACAAAAGGCGAACGCAGCATGCTCGCCACCAGGGCCGCCGAGCTGCTGTAATAAAAACGCAATAAAAACAGGCATACCATGAAAGGAAGGATTAAAAACCCTTCCTTTCACTTTAAAACTTATGAAAAAAACACTTTATTTTATTATAACGCTCCACTTTATTATAGCCGTATCGCTTTTTTCGGCGCACGTCTTTAATTCATTCGCCGCCACAGACGAGCAGAAATACGATTCGACGCAGTGGTATTTCAAGGCGCGTTACCTCTACGAGCAGCGCAAGGATTTCGAAGGCGCTAAGAAAGCCATAATTAAAGCCTGCGAACTCGACTTCGACAACGCCGAAGCTTTCGCCTATATGCAAATCTTATCAGGCAAAATAAAACTCGCGATTCCCGAAAAATTCAAGCTTAAAATTCCTCAATACGAAGGCAAATCCGGTTCCGCAAGGCACTGGTACGTTAACGGCGTAGAAGCGTTCAACCGAGGCGACCATTCCGGCGCGCTTTTCTGCTTTGAGCAGGCCGTAAAAAACGACCTGACCAACGAACAGGTCGCCTATATGCTTAACGCGGCCAAAAGGGAAATTGCGCTTATCAAGCTGAGGGAAAAAATCGAAGGCCGTTTCGAAAGCGTCTCGCGCTTCGATAAGAGCTTAGCTCCGGAACCGGCTGCAAGCGCAGAAGTTCAAATAGAAGACGGCAAGGCGGACGACGCTTTCGCTAACTACAAAGACAAATACCTTTCGATAAAAACCGCAAAGAGGCTTCTGGAATCGGGCACGGCAAGTTACGATCCAAAAAAATTCAGCGAATGGCTCGGATTCGCAAGGTATATTTATACGGTCAATAAAGACGAAAAAAACGCTTTACTGGCTATCGACACCGCTTTGCTGTTTTACGGCTCCAATGAAACCGCGCTCAAATTAAAAGAAGAAATAGCCCAAAAAGTTAAAATTGCCGAAGAGGCCGAAAAAGAAAGGCAGCGCAAAGAAAAAGAAGCCGTCGAACAGGCGCGACTTAAAAGACTCGAACAGGAAAAAAACAGCCGTTCGGTCCCGGTGTCTGAAATAATCATCTCAGAAAAGCCTTCGGCAGAAGCAGACAAAGAAGTAAAAGTGACGGGCGATTTTACCGATGAAGACTTCATCATGGATACGTCCGAAGCGAAAGCCGGCGAAGAAGAAGTGGTAGCGCCTTCAAATAAGCCCGTAGCGTTGCCGGTAGGCGAAATCGTGCTCGTAAACGACCGGCAGCCTTCGGTCGAACGAAAAAAACTGATCGAAGAAACAAAAAGCTATGTTATACGCCATTCTAAGCTGGCTAACGACAAATACACCGAAGGCAAGCTGCACGAAGCTCTTCTTGAATATGAAAAAATATACGAAAAGATACTTCAAATCGATCCTAACGACGTCAAATCGCTTTATAACATGGTTTTGCTGTACAAAAAGATGGGCGAGCAGCGTAACGCCCAGCAAACTTTCATAAGGCTCGTAAACGCCATCAACGAAACTTCGGCTAAATATTCGGGTTCCAGAAATATACAAAAAATTTATCACTTCGTAGATTGCACTGTGAAGGCTTCGATTGTAAACGCCGCCGTGCTGGCCTATAATCAGAAAAATTACTATCCCATGAACCGTTCTAATTTCGATATGTCGAAATTAAAGGAACAAAAATATCTCGTAATAGACGAAGGCGAAGACCGCGAAATAATGCTTTCGCTTGTAGAAAACAGCCTTACGAATCAGATTTATAAAACTTATAAATTCGTAGTTTCCGGGCACAGCTGCAAGGCGGGCGGAAAATATTCGATAGGCGCGAACGGCGTGGTCTCATGCAGCGTACACGGCGACAGCGTAATAATTTTAAGCGGCCAGGAATTAGACAAGGTAAACTACGGAAAATAAACCGTGGCGCGAAGCGAATTCAACAATACAAAACGGCGAATCACACGCAAAAAAGCCGTCCGGCATAACGGAACCGGACGGCTTTTTTTTATTAATTTCAAATATGCGCTACTGCTTATTTGAAGCTTCGATTTTTTTTATAAGCGTTTTCGCTTTTTGCGCCCACTCGCTGTGAGGGTCTTTTTCAAGGCATTTTCTGAAGAAGCGTTCTGAATTTTTAAGGTCTTTAAGTTCAAAATACGACAGTCCCAGGTTGAAATAAGCCTTAATATAATTTTTATCTATTTTAACGGCTTTTTTGAATAGCTTAACCGCTTCTTCATGGCGTTTCTGCAGCGAAAGCATTATAGCGTAATCGGTTATAGCTATAGGATTTTCAGGAGATATTTCTACGATTTTCTGAAACATTTCAAGGCCTTTTTCGCCATCGTCCATTTCAAAGTATAACTTTCCAAGGTAATAATATGCGTTGACGAAATCAGGGCAATATGAAATCGCCTTTTTCATAGCATTTTCGCAATCCACGAACTGCCTTCTCATATAATAAATCGTTCCGAGGTTATAGTATGCCTTGTAAAACGACGGATCAATTTTAATCACTTTTTTAAATTCGTTAATAGCCTCGTCATAACGGGCTTCCTGGACATAAAGGCTGCCCGAATTCATGAGCGCTTCAGCCGATTTAGGATTTATTTTAAGCGCGCTTTCAAAGTAATAGCGAGCGTTGGTTTTATTGCCCACGTTAAGATAGGCGATACCCAGATTAAAATGAGTGCTGTAATCGCTGGAATCGATATTGAGAAGCTTTTTCCATGTGCTTATGGAGTCGTAGAAACGTCCGGTAAGGCCGTATATAAGGCCGAGGTTATTGAGGGCTTTTCTGTTTTCCGGATCGATATCCAGAGTTTTTAAATATGAATCGATAGCTTTGTTATAATTATTCAGTTTTGCGTAAACGAGCCCTATATTATTGATGACTTCGGTGCACTTGCCGTCCATTTTATATGAATTCAGATAGCATTCCAGCGCCTTTTTAAGGTTGTTTTTCTTCTCGTGCAAAACGCCGAGGTTGTTGTAAAGCTGGGCGGAGCCTTTGCCGGTTTTAACGACCTTGCTGTACATATAAATCGCGGCATCGACGAACCCTTTTTCAGAGTAAGCTATGCCTAAATTATAGTAAGCGTCGAGTTCGAAAGGCTTGAGCCTTGTAACTTCGTTCCAGCACTTGATGGCTTCTTCGAAGTTATTTGTTTTGGCATGAAGAACGCCGAGGTTGTTGAGTATATTGGTATTTTTAGGCTCTATAGCGCGGGCTTTGCACAGATAATCTATAGCGAGGTCGTTTTTATCGAGCGTCGCGTATATATTGGACACAGAAATAAGCACCGAAACAAGCTTTGGATTTATAGTAAGCGCGGTAAGATACATTTTAAGTGAAAAATCGGTATTGTTGAGTTTTAAATACGCCACGCCCAATCCGATGAATGAGTCAACAAAATAAGGGTCAAGTTCCAGCGATTTTTTAAAGCAGTCTATAGCCGATTCAAAAAAGCCGTATTCGATATACAGCATTCCCATGCCGTTGTGATACGACGGCTTACCCATAAGAAGCCTGTTTTTATCGCGATAAAGCGCTATAGCCTCTTCGCAGCTCATTTCGGGTTTGGCGTCCTTCTGACGGCCGGCGACGAACCTGGAAAAGCTTTTAACGGGGCGCATGCCTTTGCCGGCGGCGTTCGCGGGCACCCTGAGCTGGACTATTTCGCCGCCAGTCTTAAGGTCAGGCACTTTTGCGTCGTCTTTTATGAAATTCTGCTGGAATGATACCTGAATAACATTGTCGTTATTCATAAATGCAATAACCTTTCTTTCGCGGAATTTTCTGCCGCTATTCTGGCCCGGGCCGTTAAACGGCCGCACCGCCGGCCGGCGCCTTGAGAATTCAAGGGTTTTAGTATGACTCTTTCTCGATCCGGTACTTTTCGATCTTTAAATATAGCGTTTTACGGTCTATATGCAGAGCGCGCGCCGTCTTTGAAAGATTCCAGTCGAGTATTTTAAGCGCCCTGGCTATATGCGCCCGCTCCACTTCGTCCAGAGGCGCAAGCGCAGCCACGTTAAGTCCGCCTATAAGCGCTTCTTCATCCGGGGCTTTCGCGGAATTTTTTTTGAGCTCGAATTCCGGCCCGCTTTTAATTTCATTCGATTCCGGCAGGGCCAGTTTAAATCCCGCCGAACCTGAAACGCCGTATGGCGAAGCATTTCTCGCGGATTCCGCGGCGGCGCCCAATTCCGCTATTAAATCAGCCGTCAGCATATCGTTGGTGACGATCTCGGCGTCGTTTAAAACGACTATTCTTTCGATCGTGTTTTCCAACTGCCTTATATTACCGGGCCAGCTGTAGTTAAAAAACAATTTCATAACTTCGTCGGATACTTTTTTAAACTTTTTATTGTTCTCGAGATTAAATTTAGCAAGAAAATGGCTGACTAGCAAAGGTATATCTTCTTTTCTTTCGCGCAGCGCGGGTATATATATAGGGATGACATTAAGCCTGTAATATAAATCTTCGCGGAACTTTCCGACTTTGACTTTTTCAAGCAGGTTGGCGTTGGTGGCGCAGATGATCCTGACGTCCACTTTTATGGGCGTAACGCCGCCAACTCTCATAAACTCTTTTTCCTGAAGCACTCTTAAAAGCTTCACTTGAATTTCGGGAACGATATCGCCGATCTCGTCCAGAAAAATAGTTCCGCCCTCGGCGCTTTCAAATTTGCCGGCCTTTTTTGTTAGAGCGCCAGTGAACGCCCCTTTTTCATATCCGAACAGCTCCGATTCCAGGAGCGACTCCGGAAGCGCCGCGCAGTTGAGCTTGATATAAGGTTTTCCGGCGCGCTGGCCGCTGTAATGAATGGCGCTCGCGGTAAGCTCCTTGCCGGTGCCGGATTCGCCGTAAATTATAACCGTTGCGCCCGAAGACGAAACTTTTTCGATAAGCTCGTACATGGCCTGCATCTTACTGGATTTTCCAATAATATTATCGAGCCTGTACTTGCCTTTCAGCTCGGTCCTGAGTTTTTCGTTTTCAATGAGAAGGTCGAGCTTTTCGCTCATCTTCTCGATCATGACCTGGATTTCATCGAAAGAAAAAGGCTTGGTGATATAATCGAACGCGCCCTTTTTCATCGCGTCCACGGCGGTTTCGACGCTTCCGTAGGCCGTCATTACAAGAACCGCGGTATGGGGTTTCTTTTCAAGAACCCTGGTGAGAAGATCCATACCCGACATTCCGGGCAGCCTTAAATCGGTAATAATGATTCCGGGGGTTTTATCTTCGAGGTATTTGAGAGCGGCCTCGGCGCTGGCGACGCCGGAAACGTCGTATCCCATAGCGGCGAGCGGTTCGCACAGACCGTTTCTCATAATTTCTTCGTCGTCGACGACTAATATTGAATAATTTGACGCTTTGATCGCCATCCCGATTTACCTCTATTATCGATGATTATGTTAACAGTATAGCATTATTTTTTTCAATCTGGTAAGCTTAACTCGAATATCGCCCCATATTTTTTACCGCTGTTTTTGAACGTCCCGGCATCGATTAATTTAATGCCGCCCGAGTGGGCTTCCATAATTTTCTGCGTTATAGCCAGGCCGAGGCCCGTTCCCTTCGCGCGGCTGGTAAAAAACGGACGAAAGATTTTTTCCCTTATTTCCGGAGGCACTCCGGGGCCGTTATCGCAAAAATATATCAGCGTACGGCAGTTTAAATCGTCGCGCCAGAAAATAATATCCGCTTCGCAAAAAAACGGATTTTCGGCGGAATCGCCGGCCGCGGCGTTGAACGAATTCTGGGCGAGGTTCGAAAACACCTGCTTGAGCTTTTCTCCGTCGCATTTCACGTTCACTTTTTCACCGGGGCTTAAAGGAACCGGCGGTCCGGCCGAAGCGCAACCGGCCATTTTGTAAAATGAGCACTTTATGCCGCCGCCCGCGGGCAAACCGCTTTGTATGGACGCGGCGGCCTCGGCGGCGATGCTTACCGCGTCGTGAACGGTTTTATTAATTATTTCTTCGCGCGCGAAATTAAGAAGGCTGGACACTATTTTTCCGATGCGCCCTACGGCGCCGATTATTTGATTGAGCCATTTTTTGCGGTTATCGCCGTCGTCGAACCCGGCGGCAAGCGAAGTCGCAAATAGTGAAATGCCGCCGAGCGGATTTCTGATCTCGTGCGCGACCCCGGCCGCCACTTCGCCTATAGAAGCAAGACGCTCCATGCGCGCCGCGACTTTTTCGAGTTCGTTCAGCTTGATATAATTTTTTCTCGCTTTAACCAGAGATATCAATATGTTAGAAGCGGCAGACATGAATTCATGGACTTCGGATTCGCTTTCATCCAGAATAAAACCGCAGTCCGCGCCCGCGCATGCCGCGGCATCGAAAAATATCATATAGCCGCAGGGCTGTTTATGAAAACTGACGGGTTTAAGGCTGATATCGAAGTTCAAACCGGAAAGGCCGGGCGCGTTGACCTTTGATTTAAACATATCTACGGACGCTTTAAAGATATTTACTTCCGAAAGGTTTATTATATTGCCGCCGGCGAATTCTTCATCGCTAAAGCCGCTTTCAGGCGAAGACCAGAAGTCCATCTTGATCGAAGAAAGCAATTCGGCTATGGGAGCTGAAATATCTTCTTCCATCGATGAATACACATCGAGCGCCTTTTCGTCCGAATCATAAAAAGCCAGCGCGCAGGAGCGTATTTTCATATACTGCGCAATTTCTTCGAGCGTCTTTTTTATAGACCTCTCGAAATCGGAAGTTTCGAAAAGACTGTTTCCGGCGCCGGCCACGCTGTATATTATGGAAAGGCTTCTGATCTTGTTTTCGAGGTTCGAAGTATTTAAAAAGCCGTTGTAAAAATCGCCCAGGTAATTTGTGAGAATTAACGTTATCAGCTGGTCGTTATAAGTGAATCCGCCCGTTCCGCCTTCGGCGCCGGATATTTTATTCATAAGCGCCAGGCCGCCGGTGCTCTGCTTAAAATTCATAACCGGGGCTGCGAGACAATCAACGAAAGCGCCGCCTTCGGGCTCGGAAAGTGAAATGACGCCCATAGTCCCTATAGCCTGCTCGATAAGCCTGACGGATTTGTCGCGGTAATGGGATAAAATTTTTTCGCCGCCCCTTT
>MWBZ01000154.1 GCA_002069765.1 bacterium ADurb.Bin243 | reverse complement strand
GAGCTCAGCGGCAGCACGCCGTTGCCCTCCATGGCGCGTGCTGCATTAGGGCCTCCATGCCCCGACCTCCCGCCCATCCGACAGACATGGATGTCTTAGTGCCGCCGATGCCACGGATGGCAAGGAGGCGGCCTTGGGCTCCGGCGCTTCCGCTACACCCCTTCAAAAATTATTCTGGCCCCTGCTACAAGCTGAAAAACATCTTAAACAATGGTTTTTAACCTGAAAGCACTTTTATAGGCTGGTTAACCCAAACGCCTATTACAAAACCATAATTCTGACTTACCAATAAGCCATTATTGCTGCGCAGACGCGAGCGAAGCGCGCGTCTGCAAAAAACAGAAAAAATAACAAAGAAGAATAGAGAAGATTATAGAAAAAATAAAAAAGTAATAAAAGAGAAAAAACAAAAGAAATTTGAGGCAATTACCGAAAAGAGCATAATGAGATTAAAGTCCAGGCAGAAAAGCCGGCACTTTGCAGACATAAAGCGTCAGGCGAATCGGGGGTTGGAAGGGATTTTAAGGGAAGGGAGGGGCTGTGGCACCTCGCCTTCCCTTATCAAAAAAATAAATATTTATAATTTTATTTTAACCGCATTGAAAAAGATTGATGAAAAACATTTTTAATAAAGCGAATGGAATTTGTGTATGTCCGAAATTAAAGCTCTCGATGATTTCGAGCAATTGATCTGCCGTATAAATTCACTGGAGTTTTCGTCTGGCGAAGAACTTGGCGGGATCATAAAAAAATTATCGGTTGCTCCTGCTGATGTAAATTTTGAACGGTTTTTAAGGCGCCGTATAGAAACCGGCCGCGCATTGATTTTAAACGGCGATTATGACGCCGCTCTGGAACTTTTGGACGGGCTTTTGAAAGCGTTACTTGAAAAAAATATGAGCGGCGAAAATTCGTTAACGTCCGAAACGCTGGAGCGGGAAATGGCTTTAATTAAAAGCGCGGCGGCGGATGCCGCGTATTTAAAAAAGCGCGCCGATTTATATGAAAAATTAAGGGCCGGTTATGAAAAAGTTCAGACGCGGCATGAAATGATTTATAAAGCGGGCGTTGGAATATCATTAAAAAAATTGAAAGCTTTGATAGGCTATTGTGTACCGGCGCTGGGGTATAAAAGGGCGTTGAGCGTTTACGATAGTATTATCAGCCGCAAGCGTGAAACTTATTTTGCCGGGTGGGTAAAATTTTTAAAATTGCTCATAACGGGCGGGTTAGGATTTGGGCGTGACGACGGTGAAATGCGGTTTGCCGCGATGATCCAGAAATCGGAGTGGATTAAAAGGCAGCGGCCGCTGGTGCTGCTCGAGCGGCCCGGCGCGTATAAATATAAAGTATGCAATCTCAGATGGGGTTTCGACGAATCGTCGAGCGAGCGCGATCTGGCGGGGCCGCTCTGGCGGTGCGCGTTAATAGACGCGTCGCGCGTAAAAGACGTTTATTTCGTTTTGAAGCCTTTCGAGCCGGAGTGGATAGCGGCCCACACGCTTTTCGTTTTTGAGTTCGACTCGCCGGACGGGTCGGTTTCGCTAGACGGCGAAGCGACGGGCGCGTTATACTTTTCTATAGAACCGAGGCTTCTTTGCGGCCAGAAATATACGGTGGTCAACCGTTACAAGGGAAAATTCCATAATATTTATATGTTATCCACGCGCGAGGATTATATGCGTTCGACCGCGATGGAGATGAAGACGCTGTTTCCGTATAAATTAAAACTTGATGCTACGCAGAAGCGGGATTTGCTTAAAAATTGCATTGAATCGGCGTTTTTATTCAGGGCGCACGAAAAGTACGACCCGCTGGATAACAACTGCACCGATAATCTTTTTATTCTTTTAAATTCGGTGCTGCCTGATAAAAAAAAGATATGCGCGAGGTTTTTGCCGCCGAAGCTTTTTAACAGCATGCTTTCTTTGCCGTATATTGCGCTGAAAATACTTAAGCGAAGCGGATTGATAGCAGGGGCAATGCCGCCCGAGATTCCTTATAATCAACAATAGGTGAAGATTTTGACTTTTCATATATTAGCTTTTTTGAATAATTTTTATTGACAAATTTATTTCATTGATATATTATGTTTATGCGGGCTAGAGCCTGCCATTACATTTTGTACGAGGTTAAAATGCGTTTTTTCATGCTGGATAAAATCACCGGCTGGGAAGTCGGAGTTTCGGCTCGCGGCGTTAAATGCGTATCGCTGAGCGAAGATTTTTTCGACGATCACTTTCCCGGGCATCCCGTCATGCCGGGCGTTTTAATAACCGAAGCCATGGCCCAGCTCGGCGGGCTTCTCCTTGAAGATACCTGTCTGCGTGAATACGGCAAAAAAATAAAAGCGGTTTTATCTATAGTGGATAATATGAAGTTCAGGAGCATGGCGAAGCCGGGCGACGTTCTGGATATCGTTTGTGAAATCACGGGCGGCGATGAATTCTGCGGCCGGGTAAAGGTGAAAGCTTCGGCGGCCGAAAGGATAGTGGCGCAGGGAACGCTGGTTTTCGCTTACCTCGACGAAATGGACGAAGAGCTTGAAAAAAAGCGGGCTGAACTTTTGAGCTTCTGGAAAGAAGGCATAGAGGCTAAAAATGAACGCGCATAAGCGGGTGGTCATAACCGGCGTCGGGATGATTAATCCATGCGGCGCGAGCGCCGGCGCTTTTCTGGATGCGGTCGAAAACGGCCGTTGCTGCGTTTCGGAAGCGGACGCAGAAACCGCGGGAGAAATTTCATGCCGTTATTGCGGCAAAATAAAGGATTTCGACCCGGCTTCGTTCTTAAAAAATAAAAAATCGGCCAAATTTATGGGCCGTGATTCGCTTCTTGGAATTTACGCGGCGGGCGCGGCGCTGAGGGATGCGCGGGTCGAGGCTGACGCTGATTTTCTTCAAAACGCGGGAGTATATGTTTCGAGCGGCCTTACTTGCGGAACGCTGGGCGATATCCTTCCGGCGGTGGAAGATTCTATATGCGGCGGTGCGTTTTCGCTCGAAGTTTTTGGCAAACGCTCGCTTTATAAGTGTAATCCGCTGCTTTCGTTTAAGATCCTCACCAATATGCCGGCGTCATTTATTTCGATCGAATTCGGCCTTAAAGGCCCCAATCTAATTTTCAATCCATATTCAGCTCAGGGCGCCCAGGCTGTGGGGGAAGCTTTCGAAGCGGTAAGCGGGGGCGTGTTGAGGTGTGCTCTGGCAGGCTCTTCCGAAAGCCGGCTGCATTACGCCGCGTCCGGAACGGCCGATGAAATCGCAGGGATTTATAAAGGCGGCACGCGGGATGGGTTCAGTCCGCGTCCTTTAGACCGTGAACGCGCGGGAATAATCCCTTCCGAAGGCTCGGCGTTTATAGTAATGGAGTCCTTCGAATCGGCGGTTGAAAGAAAAGCGCATATTTATGCGGAGGTTGCGGCTTATTCGCAGGCGAATATAGCGTCAGCGGAACTCGCGTCGGATTCGATGAAGCGCTGCATGGAAACGGCCTGTGAAAAAGCTTCCGTGCAGCCCGAAGATATCGGGCTGGTAGTCTCGGGCGCGGCGGGTTCGGTAAAAAAAGACGAAGCCGAGGGGATTGCGCTTGAAAGTTTTTTTAAAAATACGCGGAGTTTGATTTTTACGCCTAAGTATTATTACGGCGAAATGGGCGCGCCTGCATTCGCCACCGGTCTGGTTCTGGGCGCGATGTTTTTAGATAAAAAGCTTTCGCCTCCGGCGGCTGAAGAATCCGGCTGTGAATTTAAAATAAGCCGCGCCGGGTACTCTCTGGCCGCAAAAAAAATAAAATACGCCATGATAAACGCTTTTGAAGCGGGAACGACCGCCGCGTGCCTGATAATAAAGGGCGTGGAGCATGAATAGAGTAGTAATAACGGGCATCGGCGCGGTAACTCCAATAGGCTTAAATAAATTTGAATTTTTCGAAGGCCTTAAATCGGGCCGGAACGGCATAGGGCCGATAAGTCTTTTCGAGGCTTCGTCTTTTCCGGTAAGGTTCGCCGGAGAAGTTAAAAATTTCGGGCCGGGCGATAAGCTATTTATAGATTTTATAAAAAAATATCCCGAACTTTCGGCCATAGAAGACCGCAAGGCGGTTTTAGGCTTTAAAGCCGCGCTGGAAGCGATTGAAGATTCCGGACTGGGCGGCGCGATCGCCGACGCCGGGCTGGATTTCGGCGTCAGCCTGGAAGCGGTTCCGCTTGGATTGATAGCGTCTATAGTAATTGAAAAATCGGCCGGCGTTAAAATCCAGATGCCGCTGGACTGCCTTAATAAGCTGTTGATAGAGCGTTTCGGGTTTACGGGCCCTTCGTTTACGAATTGTTCCGCTTGCGCCGCGAGCACGCAGTCGATAGGCCATGCGTTTCAGATTATACGCAGCGGCCGCGCGAGCGTGATGATAGCGGGCGGCCACGATTCGATGATCAACCCGCTTGGCGTAGGAGGTTTTGCTTTACTGGGAGCGCTTTCGGCGAGAAACGATTCGCCGGAAACGGCGAGCCGTCCGTTTGACGCCACCCGCGACGGGGTGGTGCTCGGCGAAGGCTCTGCAATGCTTGTGCTGGAAGAAGCTGGCCGCGCGGTAAAACGCGGCGCCAGGATTTACGCTGAAATAGCGGGGTACGGCTCGAGTTTCGACGCGTATAAAGCCACCGATCCTCACCCGGAAGGCGAAGGCGCGGCGCTGGCGATGAGGCGCGCGATAGACGACGCGGGAGTGGAGCTTCGCGAAATAGATTATATTAACGCGCACGGCACTTCGACGCCTAAAAACGACGAGGCGGAAACGCGGGCGATAAAGAAGGTGTTCGGTCCGCTCGCCTATGATATTGCGGTAAGTTCGGTCAAATCGATGACGGGCCATCTTATAGGCGCAGCAGGCGCGGTCGAGACGGTAAGCATGGTCTTCGCGCTTTATGAAGGCATAATACCGCCGACGATAAATTACCGTGAAAAAGACCGCAACTGCGATTTAAATTACACGCCGAACGCCGCGGCGGAATTCGGCGGCAAATGCGCGCTCAAGAATTCGTTCGGGTTCGGCGGCCAGAATGCTTGCCTGGTAGTGAAAAAATTTATAAAATAAGGCGTGAAATTATATGAATTTGAAAGGTAAAACGGCGCTTGTTACAGGTTCCTCCCGCGGCATCGGCCGCGCGATAGCGCTCAAACTGGCGTCATGCGGGGCAGCAGTAGGGGTTCATTGCGTTTCAAAGGTGGAGCTGGCTCAAAAATTATGCGAAGAAATAAATGCGGCCGGAGGTAAAGCGTTCGCGTTTGCCGCGGATATTTCCGATTCTTCGAAGGTTGATGAAATGATGGACTGCTTCATTGAAAAATTCGAAAAGATCGACATACTGGTGAATAACGCGGGCGTGGTCAGCGACTGCCCATTAGCCGGAATGCAGGATGAAAGCTGGAAAAGGGTTATCGACGTCAACCTGACGGGAACGTTTAATATGTGCCGCGCAGCGGCGAGGCATATGATGATTAAGCGTTACGGCCGCATAATAAACCTGTCGTCTTTTATAGCGTCCAGGGGCGGCCGCGGGCAGTCGAATTACGCGTCCAGCAAGGCCGGCATCGAAGCGCTCACGCGCTCGCTGGCTATAGAGCTGGGGTCGCGCGGCATAACCGTGAATTCGGTCTGTCCGGGCGCCGTGGAAACCGACATGAGCCGCGAATCTATAGACCGTTCGCGCGAAAGGATAGTTTCGATAATTCCTTTAAAAAGATTGGGCGCTCCTGAAGAAGTGGCTTCGCTCGTGGCGTTTCTGGCCTCCGATGAAGCCGCCTATATAACAGGGGAAAGCGTGGCTATAACGGGCGGGCTGGGCCTGTTGAGCTGGTAAGGGAGTTGAAATGAAAGATATTATAGAGTTGATAAAATCGAGGCGCAGCGTCAGAAAATTTTCAAATGCGCCGGTGGCTGAAGCCGACATAGACAGAATGCTCGAAGCCGCTCTGTGGGCTCCGAGCGCGTCGAACAGGCAAAGCTGGAAATTCGTGGCGGTAAAAAATCCTTCCGTTATAAAGGAAATGGCGGCGGCGGTGAGGGCGGCGGCGGAAAAGCTGAAATCGCAGATCGAAGACGAAGACAATGCGTCCGCTTTTGGCGGCTACAGCGGGTATTTCACTTTTTTCGAATCCGCGCCTGTTGTTATAGCGGCCTGCTTTAATCCGCGCCCGAACTTCGTAAACGTTCTCAGCGGTAAAAACTTACGGCCGGACGATAATCTCGAGCAGACGACGGCCGTCGGAGCCGCCATACAGAACATGCTGCTGGCGGCCCATGCGATGGGCTACGGCGCCTGCTGGATGAGCGGTCCGCTGATCGCCGAGCCGGAGTTGATTAAAATTTTAAAACTCGAAGGGTTAAGGCTGGCGGCTTTAATACCCGTGGGCGTCGCGCTGGAAACGCCGGCCGCGCCCAAACGTAAGCCGGCCGGAAATTTGACCGGAAAGGTAGAATGAAATGAGTTATTCGCACGATGAAATAGTATTCAAGGTGCGCGAAATAGTCGCTCGCGTGGGGGATTGCGATATAGAAAAAGCGGGGGCGGACGATTCGCTCATTAACGATATCGGCCTGGACTCGCTCGATTTTCTCGATCTTATATTCCGGCTTGAAAGCGCTTTCAATATAAGAATAAAAAGAGGCCAGATCGAAAAAGACGCCCGCGCGATGAGCGAGGGTGAAAATTTTGAAATGGGCGGAGTTATAACGCCGTCCGGAATAGAGGCGCTTAAAAAATCGTTGCCTGAAGTTCCGCCGGAGAGGTTTTCCGCCGAAATGCGCGTGTCAGACATTCCGAAATTATTTACGGTAATGACTTTTGTGAGGCTTGTGAAATCAAGGCTGGAGGCTGATGACGATGAAACTCGCTAATAAGACTGTATTTATAACGGGCGGCACCGGCCATCTGGGCGAAAAAATAGCGCTTGAATTCGCCGCTAACGGCGCCGATGTTATATTCACCTATAATACGAATTCCGCGAAGGCGGACGACTTATGCCGCCGGATCGAGGCCGGGGGAAGAAAAGCGATGGCGGTGAAAATGGACGTCACTTCGGAAAAATCAGTCGCGGAAGGCGTGGCGGCGGCCGCCGGGCGGTTCGGCCGCATCGATATTCTGGTCAATAACGCAGGCGTAACGCAGGTTATGCCGCTTCCGTTAATAGAGGCGGAAGACTGGGACGAAACTTTCAGCGTAAACGT
>MWBZ01000153.1 GCA_002069765.1 bacterium ADurb.Bin243 | reverse complement strand
GCCGGTTTTTCGGCCTCCTTTCGCGCGGCTTCCGCCGTTTCAGGCGTTTTAGCGGGTACTTCTTTTTTCACTTCGACCGGAAGCGGCCTGGCGGATTCTTCCGCGCATGCCTGCGCGATCTTTTCTACCAGTTTCGCGGAGTTTTCCCTGGCTTTTTCGCGCTTATCCGCCGCGGAGGCCGCATCGTCGGCGCGCTGATTGAGAATTTCCCATTTTTTTATATTAACTACAAGGCTTTTATGAAATTTTTCATCGTGGCCCGGCGCTTTGCAATCGGTAAGACGGTCGGTTATTACGATTTGGGGATTGGCCGCCTTGAATTTATTGATAAGCGACGCGGCTTCGTCTCTGGTTATTTTGATTTTTTTCGCCTCGGAAATATTTGAAAATGCGAGCGTAAAAATTAAAGCGGATACGGCAATTAAAATAAATCTGGCACTGAATTTCATAAATTCCTCCCTTAGTATAAAAAATAAAAATGAGCTTTAATTTCGTTTTTTACCTTTAGCAGATTATAGCTTATCAGAAAACCTCTTTAAAATCAACTTTTATTATCTAGCGGCGGCCTCTTTTTTTTCGGGCTGAGAGTCATTTTGACGGCCTTCGGCCGAAGGGGACTGTTTAATGGAACTGAACATATACATAATCACGCCGAGTATGAAATAGCTCACCGCGAACTGTATCGGAAGCGACGATTGGATTTTCCAAGGCAGATAAACGTCGCCGCTCGGAGAAATGGAATGGATTATGCCGAAAAGCGTCAGAAACGAAGTAATTATAAAATAATGGCCCGCCTTCATGAGCTTGTTGTCTATTATCAGCGCGAGCGCCCCGCCCCACAGCATGGCCGTTAATATAAAGCCCTGCCCCAGAGCGGTTATAACATCGAGCTTGGATTGCAGGCCGGCAGAAAAGATGAATTTGGCCGCCGTTTCCTGCGGAAGCGTGGCGAGAAAACCCATGAACTCTCCTTTGATCTGGCTTATCATTATGAGCAGAAGGTTGGCTATAATCGGCAGAAAAGCGAAAGTTACCGCCGGGGCGTGTTCGTGAGGGCATTCCTGATATGCCTGGCTGGCTATCTCGAGGCCGACGAATATTAATATAGGCGCCACGCAGGCTTCCGGAAGCACCTGAAGCATCCATGTAAGAACGCCGAACATGCCGCCGATGCCTATGAAAAGACCCGTGGCAAGCGTATAACCGGCGCGCGCGCCCATGCTTTTATATGCCGGGTGACCGATATAAGGCGTGGACTGAGCGACTCCGCCGGTAACGCCGGCGATCAGCGTGGCAAAAGCTTCGGTAAGCAATATGTTGCGGGTATTATAATCGTCTCCGGCGCACTTTGCCGACTCGGTGACGTTGATGCCGCCGATCACGGTCAGAAGGCCGAAGGGAAATGCGATCGGAAGATATTTAATCGCTTCGCCCATGCCGGCTAAGAACCCGAGCGAAGGAATAGGAAGGTTCATGGAAAAAGCCAGGTGCGGCATTTCATATTTGGCCGCGCCGAGAAGGCCGAGGGGCCCGAGAACGTGATAAAGAGCGGCGCCGAAAACCACGGCGACGAAAACGCCAGGCGCGCTAAAAGGAAGATCTACCCTGGCTATTATGGTATAAACGATTATGCCGGCAACTATAAGCGCCAGCGTGGACATTTTAAAAAGCGTAAGAAGCGGGATAATAGCCAGCAGGCCGACTCCCACGAGGCGCACCATGACGTTCATTGAAAAAAGCGCCTGCTTCGCGACCAGCGAATATAAAATTATTCCCAGAACCACAAGGCCGACTATGGGCATCTGAAAAAGAGTGACCAGAGGCAAAAAGCCTATAAGGGCTATTCCGATTCCGCCTATCGAGCCGAGGAGCCCGGCTTTTGGAACGATCTTCTGGACGTATTCTCCGGCGAACGACATGAAAAGCTTTAGCACGCCTATAAGCATCATCGTCGCCATACCGACCTGCCATGCTATTTCAGGATTTTTGCCCGATGCCAGGTAAGCCGGCCCCAGCACTGCCACTGCGATGCCGATAGTGGAAGGCGTGTCCAGCCCGAGAGGCATGGCCGTAACGTTGGGATTTTTAGTTTTATTGGCCAGGTTAAAGGCCATAACGGTATAAATGATGTCTCCGAACATTACTCCGAGCGCCGTGCCGGGAATCATTTTAGTGTAAACGTACTGCTCGGGATAGCCGAAACCGTAAACGAGAATTCCCGCAAGAATTACAAGATTTGTGACGTTATCGACCATGAGCCCGAAAAAAGCGTTCAGATCGCCTAAAGTAAACCACTGGTATTTAAAATTACCGTTCGCCGCGGCGTTAGACATTTTACCCACTCCCGTTTTATTATTTTTTCTTTATTCTTCCGCGCCGCGCCATGAAAGATTTCTATCATGCCGCAGGCTTTAGTTTTCGTTCCGCGCAAAAAAACTAAATGAACTCTATGAATTTTTTTTCGGCGGAAGATTTATACATGGTAAGGACCAGTTCGAGCGATTTTCTGGCCTGATCGCCGTTAATGTAGTTGACGTCGCCGGTTTTAAGCACCCTTATAACGTCGTTATAAATAAAAGGATGGTTCGGGCAGGACCCCTTATAAAGCCCTCCTGCATAGGTGTTTCCTTCTCGCACGTCAAGGTCGGGACGCTCGCAGCCTTCGATTTCCCAGTATTCGATACGGTTCATGGCGTCGCCTGAAATTTCGACGGACCCTTTTTCGGCCGATATGTAAAGCGAGCATTCCTTGTTCCTGGGAAATGTGTTCACGCTGAATTCGAACGTGGCCTGCACGCCGGATTTGAACTCGATCAGAGAAGATATCTGGTCTTCGAGCTCTATGCTATGGGCTATAGTGGCGCTCTGCGCCACCACGCGCCTGACCGGTCCCAGAAGCCATTGAAGGATATCCACGTAATGAATCCCCTGATTCAGAGCCGTTCCGCAATCGAGCCGCCTGGTGCCGCGCCAGCCCGTAAAATATTTTTGAGGGCGCAGCCAGCGGACGCATACGGCGGCCGAATATATTTTGCCGAGCTTATTTTCGGCGATAAGTTTCTTGAGTATCTGAATGGTGTTGTTATAGCGCACCTGAAGCACCGCGAAAGTATGGAGCCTGCGGTCGCGCGCCGCGGCTATAAGGTTGTCCGCATCCATAAGATCGGCGCAAAAAGGTTTCTCCATCAATACGTGTTTTTTATTTTCGACCGCGGCCATGCCCATTTCGTAATGCAGGCCGTTAGGCGTGCAAACGGCCACGACGTCGGCGTCGGTGACGGCGAGCATTTCTCGATAGTCCCTGTGGCCGCGCAAATTATATTTTTTGCACGCCGTTTCGAGCGCGCCCGGGTCTATATCGCAGATATCCACGAATTCGGCGTCGGGGTTAGGCCGCACGCCGCCGGTTTCGTCCCCGAAGACCGCTTCGAAATGGCGGGCTGATATCCTGCCGCAGCCGATGAGAGCGAATTTTATCTTTCTGTCCCTGATTATCTGAGTCAATTTAAAGTTCCTTTCTTAACTGCGCCGCAGCCGCAAAAAGCAAAGGCGGCCTGGAGCGTTATTTATTAAAACCTGTTTAAAACCTTCTCCCATTTAGAGCATATGACGTCGCGCGAAAAATTTTCGCTGACGAAATTAAATGCGTTTTCGCCCATGCGCGCGGAAGCTTCTTTATCATTTACGAGAGCGTCGAGATTTTTCATCGCTGCCGGAAGGTCTCCCGGATAAGAGGCGAGGCCGGCGCCGGCCTTTTCTATAAGCTCGACGCATTCGCCTGCGGCGAACATGAGTATTGGCTTTTTCATTGCCATATATTCGTACATTTTCGAAGGAAGCGCGCCCCTGAAAACGGCTATATCCAGAAGAGATACGACGCAGGCTCCGGCGGAGGCGATAAGCGCCGGCATCATGAATTTAGGAATCAGCCTTTCGAAAACTATATTTTTTAGCCCGAGGGCGCGCGATTTTTCCTCGAGCTTTTCGCGCTCGGCGCCGTCGCCGACTATAAGGAAACGGACGTTTTCACGATCGCGCGAGGCTGCTGCTAAATCTATTAAAAAACTCAAATTTTGAGATATTCCTATGGTGCCCGAATATAGCACGACGAATTTATCTTTAAGGCCGAATTTTTCGCAGAATTCGTTTATTTGAGGGTCGTATTCGCCGGCGAGGAATTTCCGGTGGCTGAAAAAATTGCAGTCCACGCCGTTAGGCAGAAAATGCACTTTATTGAATTCGACGTTTTTTTTGCGGATATTATCTACTATTCCGCGGGTTACGCAAGCCACGCCGGAGGAAAATTTATAGGCCGCCTTTTCAAGAAAAGAAGCGCATCCTATTAAAAATTTATTTTTGACCATGCCGAGATCTACGGCCGAATCGGGCCAAACGTCGGAAACGTTGAAAATATAGCGCACGCCGTAAATCAGGCGCATGGCAATGGCGGTGAAAGCCATGAAAAGAGGAGGAGACTCGACGACGGAAACGCAGGGCCTGATTTCGTCTTTTATTCCGGCGAAAGCGAAAAACGAAGAAACGGCGAACGACATATGCGTAACGAGCCTTTTGAGAAAACCTTTATTAGGCGCGGCGAATATATAAGTTCTGTAAACCGTTATGCCGTCGATTTTCTGCCTGATGAGAAATTTATTTTTATATTCCTTCGGTATCACGCCCGACGGGTAATTTGGAAACGCGCACAGCACGAACACTTCGTGCCCGCGATCTTTTAGCTTTTTAGCGAGTTCCGAAATGCGAGATTGCGGAGCGCCTATTTCAGGCGGATAATAAGGGGTAAGGAACAATATTCGTTTTTTTGAATTATCGCTCATAAATACTTTCCGTTCTATTATAATTTAAGAATCAAATTATAACAGAAATTATTCGATAATTCAATACGAATTTTATTAGAATCGGTAACGGGAAATGATCGCGGAAAAGCTTATTCGTAGCGTAAAGCCTCTACGCAGTTAAGGCCGGAAGCTTTATTGGCCGGGTAAATACCGAAGAAAAGCCCTACCGCGATAGAAAATCCGAACGACAGCAGGATAGAGGCCGTGGAAACGGTGGTGCTCCAGTTGCCGAATTTCGCTATCATATAAGACAGGGAAATGCCCGTTAAAATGCCTATCGTCCCGCCCATAACGCATAACACTATAGACTCGATAAGAAATTGCTTCAATATATCGCCCTTTTTGGCGCCGATAGCTTTCCTGAGGCCTATTTCACGGGTGCGCTCGGTGACCGAAACGAGCATGATATTCATGATGCCGATGCCGCCGACCAGAAGCGATATGAACGCTATTCCGCCGAGAAGCATGGTGAAGGTGGTCGTAATGTCGTTCATGTGGGTGAGCATCTCGGTCTGCTTTCTGATGGAAAAATCGTCGTCTTCGGGATTGAGTATGCGGTGGCGTTTTCTGAGCAAATCGGTTATTTCTTCCTCCGCCTGGTCCATAAGCGAAGCGTTTTCAACCTGAACGCTTATGTTCCTGAGATAGTTTATGCCGAAAACCCTTTTTTGAAAGGTTGTTACAGGTATCATTATCATGTCGTCCACGTTCATGAACCCCGACTGTCCTTTAGCTTCCAGAACGCCGATAACAGTGAAGTAAACCCGGTTTATCAAAATATCTTTTCCGATAGGGTCAATATTAAAAAAAACGTTATCCACTACGCTCTGGCCGAGGACCGCCACTTTTTTCTGAGTGTGCATTTCCAGCTGAGTGAAATATCTTCCCTGGGCCACTTTAGTGTTTCTGACCTCCGGATAGCGGTCGGTAGTGCCGATAATCTGCGTTACGGTATTCTGGTTTCCGGCCTTCACTTTTGCCGATTTGGATATTTCAGGCGCGCAGCCGTAAACCGACGGGCAGTTTTTTTCGATGGCCTCGCAGTCTTCGTAGGTGAGCGTCTGGGTAGACCCCATTCCATGGCCGCCGCCGCCCACCCTGAGCTGGCCCGGCATAATAAAAAGCAGGTTGGTGCCCATGCTTTCGATGGATTTTGTGACCAGGCTCTTGGCGCCTTCGCCTATGGATATCATCGCCACTACCGACGCCACGCCTATAATAACTCCGAGCATGGTCAGCGCGGAGCGCATTTTATTGGCGTTGAGGCTTATTAACGAAAGTTTTATCAGTTCTACAAAATCCATTTCCGGTCCTTTTAGCGTCGGCCGCTTTTTAACTTTTACGCTGTGGAAAATAATCAGCTCTGGGGCTGATGTATGGCATGGCTTTTTTGCTTGATTTCCTCGAGCAGCGTTCTTGCGTCGAGAACGGTTTCGACTTTTTTGTCGGCTATTATCACTCCGTCTTTGAAAACCACGTTGCGTTTGCAATGCTGGGCGATGTCCGGCTCGTGAGTTACGATCACTATGGTTTTTCCCTCGCGGTTGAGCTGCTGGAATATAAGCAGTATTTCTTCAGACGAATGCGAGTCGAGATTGCCCGTAGGTTCGTCGGCGAGGATTATTTTAGGGTCGTTGACGAGGGCCCTGGCTATGGCCACGCGCTGCTGCTGGCCGCCCGAAAGCTCGTTGGGCATGTGGTACATTCTTTCTCCCAATCCGACCGCCGTAAGGGCCTTTCTCGCCCGCTCCTCGCGCTCGGCCGCCGGAAGTTTGGCGTAAACCATGGGCAATTCGACGTTTTTTAAAGCGCTGGTGCGGGCGAGCAGGTTGAACGTCTGAAAAACGAAACCTATTTTCTGGTTGCGAATATCGGCGAGCCGGTCTTCGCTCATGGTGGAAACGTCGGTATCGTCAAGAAAATAAGTGCCGCCGGTGGGCTTGTCGAGACAGCCCAGAACGTTCATCATGGTGGATTTGCCGGAGCCCGAAGGCCCCATTATGGCGATAAGCTCGCCTTCGCCGATCGAAAAATCCACGCCGTTAAGAGCGTTGACTTTTATTTTTCCGGTATCGTAAATCTTAGTCAGGTTTTTGATTTCAATTATTTTTTTATTGCTTTCAGCCATGAGTCTCACCGAAATCCTTATAATTTAGTCGCCGGCCTCCGCCGTTTATATTTTAAGGCCTTTTGCTCCGCAGTTTAACGGTTTCGCGAGCCGCCGCCCGACGCTCTGCGGGCGCCCGGAGGCCCGCCGATTAAAGGTATTCCGGGTTTCGCCGCGGCGTTGCTTTCCTTGATGGCTTTAAGCGCCTCGCCCGTATAGAATTGTTCGTTTTCTTCGAGGCCGCTTAGAAGGAGCGTTTTTTCGCCGTTGCTGAGGCCTATTTTGATCGGGCGCATCTCCGGTTTTTTATTATCGCCGCCGTTGGCCATTCTAACGAAGTTCTTCCCGCCGCGCTCGATT
>MWBZ01000152.1 GCA_002069765.1 bacterium ADurb.Bin243 | reverse complement strand
AATATTCGAAATTTCTGTTTTTGATATTTTAGCGTAAACACAGGTGTTTTAAAAAATATTTATCGGACAGGCTCATATGAGACTCAACGCCGTGTCGAGCGGAGTTATGTCGCGCTGCTGGACAGTTTGATTTTCTTTTACTTTGCCGACGAAGGTCGCAAGCATCTTGTTCGAAGCGGACGTGCTTCTGGCGATTACCTTGTAGGATTTGGTGAAATCTTTCGTTTTAAACGAATAACTTTCGCCGTCTTTAACAGTTTTGGGATTTGTTTCGCCATCGGCCAGAGAAACGGCGGGAATGACGTTTCCGTTAAAATCGGTAAGGGTTACTAAAAATTCTTCGCCGGTCGCAGCGTAGCTTATATGCGAAGCAGGAGCCGCGGCCGCGGCTTTCAGCGTTCCGCCGATAGTGGCCGGAGCCGCTGTAGAAGGGTTGGTGGCGCTTCCGCCAACGGCTATACTGGCCCCGTCGTAATTAATGGTGGTATCGGCCGTTACGTTAATAAAATAAGATTCGCCTGGTTTAAAAGAAGGGTCCGTGCCTTCTAACTGAACGGGAACGTCGGATTCGTTACGGACTACGGCGATGAAACTGCCGGCGTTTGCCGTCCACTTGTAGATGCCCTTTATTACTGAATGAGCGTTCATCAATTCAGAAAACTTAACCGCGGCCGGAACTTTAGAAAAGCCCACCAGATTGAATCCGGGTTTTAAAGTTATATTGTTCACGTTAGCCAGTAGCGACCCTGGAATAGTCAGTGTCAGCGTTTCCGCGGACGCGCTTTTGATTATATATCCTTTGCCGGCGGCTATAGTGGTGAGAGTGCCTTCGTTTACGCTTAAAAAGCTCCCGGCGGCGGCGCTGTAGAGGTAAACGTCTTCCACGTAAGAGCTGAACTGCTTCAGTTGCTGCGGTGTTATGGATATGGTAACGGTGAAGCTGATAAAGTTAAAGCCCGGTTTTAAAATCAACGACTGAGATTCAGTCTGGGCTGAAACCTGCGACGAAAAAATCAACAAAACTGCGATTATCAAAAGCGCTCTTTTAAGCATATACACTCCTTAAGTCAGGTAATATTTTTATGACAAAAATCATATTAAAGTTTAAAGATTCACGGCTCAATAAAAAAAGCGAGCGTTATGCTCGCTTTTTTTTGGCCGACTGCTTGATAATATATAATTAAAAATACGATAATTATTGAATTCGGCCGCCGGCGGCGAAAAATAAATACTCCACCGGCATATATATCAGTTATTTAATTTCGATTCCTTTGCCGCCGTTGTCGAATTTGTCCTGCGGGCTGGCGTAAATCATGAAGCTCGTCTTTTTAGCGGTTTTAAATGTAGCGGTATGCTTTAAACCGTCTTCGGTTTTAACTTCGTTAAATTCCGACCAGAGCGGAGCGTTGTTGAAAGAGAAATCGGAAGTTACGACGTAGGCTTTTTTTACGGGCGACGACGTCTGGTAGTTAACTGTGACCGTATCGCCGGTTTTTTCAACTTTAACCGAGTCGGCTATTACCGTGTTGGAGCCTGAAAGAGGAACCTGTTCGTTTACGACCGCGCTCGAAGAGCCGCCGCCGCATCCATTGAAAATAGCCATAGCGAACATTACCACGATAAGGGCCATCACTTTTTTGAAATTGAACGTTTTAGACATTATAAGACCTCCAGATATTTTTAATATTGATTATCTTCATTGGCGATTTCCCGTTAAAAGGGATTATAAAACTTTTTTATTCTATCATTATACTTTCGGTTTGTCAAGATGCGGCGAAAATAATTGGGGCTTTTTTTGAGGCGGCCCGGCTTCAGTCTTTGCGCGGTCCGGTAAGAGTGAGGGCCGCCGTTACTATTCCCGCCAGGGAACATGCCGCCATTATATAAAATGCGGGCGAGTAGCTTCCGTAAAAATCTTTAACCCTTCCGGCAAGTAAATTACCTATAATAGCGCCCGCGCCGAACGCGGTAAAAACCACTCCGTAATTACGGCTCGAATTTTTAACGCCGAAAAAATTGGCCGTGAGCGAAGGCGCTATCGAAAGCCAGCCGCCGTAACAGAACCATATAAGAGGAACGGCCGCGTAAAAAACTAAAACGTTCTCCGGCGTGCCGCCGGCCATCGCCAGCGAAGCGCAACCCATTAAAACGAAGGAAACGCAGGCCGTTATTTTAGGGTTCAATCTGTCTATTACCAGTCCCCAGAAAGGGCGGCCCAGAGCGTTAAAAAACGCGAAAACGCTTATGGCGAAAGCGGCTGAAGCCTCGCTTATTTTATACATTTCGACGGCGGCCTGATGCGTGATGCCTATAACCATAAGGCCGCACGCGGAGGCCGTCATAAAGCAAAACCATAGCCCGTGAAAAGAACGCGAGCGCAGCATGAGGCCGCGAGGGTATTCCGCCGTATCGACGGTCCCGGCGGACTGCGGCGGCTCCCAGCCGGCCGGGGCATACCCTGCCGGCGGAAATTTTATAGGGTAAAATAAAAGCAGGATCACGACGAAAATTATCGCGCCCAGAATACGAAGCGTTTCGAGCACCCCGTAAAGCGCTATCATTTTGACCGCGGCTGGGGCCATTACGAGCGGCGCCAGGCCCATCCCGAAAAGAGTGAGGCCTATGGCGAAACCTTTTTTATCTACGAACCATTTCGACGCGAGAGCTATGGGCGCCGCGTAAACCGCCGTGGCGCCGAGGCCGAAAATAAAACTGAACGCGGCTGTGAATTCGTAAATATTCGACGAATATGAAGCGAGGATCAGCCCCGCGCTCATAAGCGCGCCGTTGGCCAGGATTACCCGGCCGGGATTAAATTTGTCCACATAGGGGCCGATAAAAGGCATTAAGAAAGCCTGGACGGCGAAAAAAAGCATATAAGGCGCGCCGGCGGCCGTAGCGCTGCAGGCGAAGATTTTCTGTATGGGGCCGCGAAAGACGCTCCACGAATAGATAGTGCCTATAAAGAAAAATATTACGGCGCCTATGGCGATAAGGCCCCAGCGGCCCCTGTCGGCCGGCATGCCGAGCGCGGTAACTTCGGTCGGATTAGCGTTCATTTATTATTCCCGGCCCTTCGCTTTATTTTTAATTCATACGCTTGCGTTCAAACGCCGCGGGCATATAAACCGTCATTAACGTACCGCGTATTATATCAAAAAGGCCGATTAAAAGTAAATAAAGATTTTTTTATTCTTTAATATCGTATGGAAAAACATTTAAATCAAGTTAAGAGTTTAGAGTGGAGAGCTTAGAACTAAAGGCCTTTTGGAGATTTCAATAAGGCGTTTTATTCTTTTATATATAGAGCTCGCCGGGCGAGCCCCAGCCTTAACTATTCACTATCCACTCTACACTGTTCAATGATAAACTTACCCACATGAATTAAATAAGAGCCGATTTTTTTATCCTTGCGCCGTGTGAAAAAATAAAATCCTCCGCCTTTTTTGCGGAGGATTTTATTTAGATTTATTTTATGCGTTCATGTTTAGCGCTTGAGAGTGCCTGCCACCTGGAGCATCTGATCGGATGTCTGGATGGATTTTGAGTTCATTTCATAGGCGCGCTGAGCGATGATCATTTTGACTATTTCTTCGACCGCTTTAACGTTGCTGCTTTCAAGATAATTAGAAAGTATCTCGCCGCGGTTTTCAAGGCCCGGCACTCCGGGGCCGATGGGCGCGCCGGAAGCTTCCGTTTCCTTATAAATATTGTTTCCCTTGGAAAAAAGTCCCTGCGCGTTCGGAAAACGGGCTATAAGTATCTGCTGTCCGAGCTGCTGGGTAGTACCATTTATAGTCGCCGATATCTGGCCGTCGCTGCCGATAGTTATATTGGTGGCTTCCGGCGGTATCGTAATTTCAGGCTGCAGCCTGTAGCCCGACGCCGTTACGAGAACGCCGTCGCGGTCTTTGCGGAACTCGCCGTTGCGGGTATATCCGAAACTGCCGTCCGGCATCAGGACCTGAAAAAAGCCGTCCCCTTCTATAACAAGGTCGAGAGGATTGTCGGTATTGACGATATCGCCCTGAGAAAACACTTTCTGCGTGGCGACGCTCTTGACGCCGTGCCCCGCTTCGAGGCCGATCGGATTTAAAGTCCCCTGCGCGAGCGGCGCGCCGGCCGCCTTCAGGTTCGAGTAAATCAAATCCTGGAACTCGGCGCGGGACTTTTTAAAGCCGGTAGTGCTTGTGTTCGCGAGGTTATTGGAAATAACGTTGATGTTGAGTTCCTGCGCGTTCATGCCCGTAGCGCCTATCCATAATGCGTTTATCATATTTCACCTCCGTCAATTATATTACTACATTCTAATATTTTAATTAAGTTTCCATTAAAAGTTGAGAACTAATGACTTTTTTAAATTTTGAATAAATTATTAAAGGTGTAAATGTTTTTTTAATATCAAAATTCCTTAACTCTCCACTATTCACTATTCACTATGCACTATGCACTGATTAAGCATTAAGCCTTCCCACGGAGTTGATAGACTTCTGAAGCATTTCGTCCTGAGTGAGTATCACCTTTTGATTCAGCTCGTAAGCACGCTGCAGCTCGATCATATTGACCATTTCATATACCGCGTTGACGTTTGACGCTTCGAGCGCGCCCTGCGCTATTTTATATTCAGACGCCGCGCTCACCTTATTTTCGGGCAGCGGTTCGAGAAGATTCGCGCCTTTTTTATTTATAAAATTTGATTTATCGAATTTAACTATAAGCAGTTTGGAAACGTTCTGCCCGTTTTGAAAAATAATTCCTTCTTCGCCGACGTTGAATTTTTGATTCGGGTCCAGCCTTATCCTGTCGTAAGCTATTTTCATGGCGCCTTTCGGGTCGAGAAGCCCTTCGCCGGGAGGAAGCTCCGCGAGGCTTTCGGGGCTCGCGCCTATTACGAAATTGCCGTTCATATCGGTGAGCTCGCCGTCTTTTGTAACGGCAAAATTTCCGGCGCGCGTAAATTTTACTCCGTCTTTAGTTTCCACGGCGAAATAGCCTTCGCCGGTTATCGCGAGGTCCGACTGATTGTCGGTAACGTTTATATTGCCCTGCTGACCGGAAGTCAAATATACGTCGGAAACTACCGCGCCGGTTCCCATATTGCCTATATATCTTGAAATATCGCTGAATTTTTGTTTGGAAACCTTATTTAAGTCGTTGACTCTATAAATTTCGTTATCGGGTTCCATCGAGAAAACCGCCACGCTTTTCTTAAAGCCGGTTGTGTCGATATTGGCAAGGTTGTTGGCTGTTATGTTCTGGCGCACTTCGTTTACAAGCATTCCCGATGCGCCCGTGTACAGGCCTCTTAGCATATATTCCCCCGTCAGGTTGCATTATCCGATAAAAATATCTTTAAACTCTTCGCTGTATTTAATTTTTATCTGATCTTCGATCATATTTCGAAAAAAAGCAATTTCTTCCGCCGCGCAATTAACGCCGAGTAAAAATCCGTACAACGCATGAAGGCATTTAACCGCCATAATTTCACGGCTTCCGGCCAGTCCGCACTTTATAAGATTTTCATATAGCTCTCGCGGAACTGCGGCTTTACTTTCTTCCTTAATATTATTATCGGAATAATTTTGTAAACCTGAAGAGGAAGTGATTATAAGATCGTAATTTTTGACGAGAGGGCCTTCGCCCGAATTTTTATAGAGAAAATCAAGATGGGTTTTTATATTTTGACGATAAACGTCCATTAGTTTAAGATATTTCGCGCCCAAAACCGGATCGGATTTTATCGAGTGCTTAAGGTTTTTGAAAAACGGCGACGCCTCGAGATGCGAGATAAGTTTAACGAGACGCGGGCACGAAAGATGATATATGGTCGGAAATAAAATTCCGCGCGTAAAAAAAGGATCCTGGGCGATTACCAGAGGATTAGCAAATTTGCACCTTCTGGAAACGCTCAGGAACCTTATTTCATTTCGATCGATTTGATACTTTACGATCGTAATATCGCTTTGACTTAAATTCAGCGTAACATCAGCCATATTTTTAGATATGACTATCTTCTTTTTCCGCCTTTTTTCTTGCGCATTTCGTTATGACGCTTTAATTCAGAATTGCGTTCGGAGCTTTCCTTTAAGAACGAGCTGAGTTTTTCTTCAAAACTTCTAACGCGTTCGCGCGGTTCTGAATCAGAATTGTGGTGGTGGGAAGGTTCGTGTTTGGTTACGGCGGCGTTCTCGTCTACCTGTTTGATCGAAAGATCGATTTTGTTATGATCTTTCTTTGCAATTACCTTTACCTTAACTTTAGAGTTCAGTTGGAGGTGATCGGCAACATTTTGAACGTAGGTATTAGCGATTTCCGAAACGTGGATTAAACCTTTTTCGCCGCTTTCTAATTTAACGAAAGCTCCGTAAGGTTTTATCTCTTCGATAGTCCCTTCAACAATCTGTCCTACTTCAACAGCCAAGCTTATCAACTCCTTTCATAGGTGGATTCGTATATATTTATCGGATTAATTTCAAAATAATTTAATTTTTTATTTTTTTAAATCGAGGGCTGCCATAATTTTTTCCGCGGCCGCTTCCGGCGTTAGTTCGTCGCATGTTATGCTCAGATGGGCGCTTTCATAAAAAGCGAGCCTCGAATCGTATATTTTTTTTAATTTTTCAAAATTTCTTTCGGCCGCCAGAGGCCTTGATTTTATTTCGGTTTCCGGCGCTGCTGCGATTCTGGATATTATTTCGTTAAAACTGACTTTTAAGTAAACAAGAAAAGCGGAGGTTTTTAAAAACTCCAGAGTTTCTTTACGCGTTACGGCGCCGCCGCCCAAAGCTACGACCGCATGTTTTAAAGCGGGCAAAAGCTCCGTTAAAGTTTTATGCTCCAGCTCGCGAAATTTTTCTTCGCCGGATTCGTTAAAAATATCAAATATCTTAAGGCCTGTTTCCTTTTGAATTAATTCGTCGGTGTCGTAAAAAGCCATTCCGCTTTTTTCGGCTATGATCCCGGCAGTTTTCGTTTTGCCGCTGAACATAAAGCCGCACAAGGCTATAACTTTTTTTCCGGTGAACAACGTCGCCTTTCATTAAACACTTGAATTAATTGCCTCGTTATTATATAATATATTGAAGAAAAAATCAAGATTTTTATTTTAATTGTTTAAAAAAATATTTTTCGCACGTCCTGCACAGGTTTTAGGGTAAAAAACCAAAGCGGTCTTACCGCTATAATTATAGAAAGGATAAGTAACTATGAATCCACTTAAAAATAAGGTAGTATTTATTACCGGCGCTTCGGCGGGAATCGGAGAGGCATGCGCCGTCGCGTTCGCCTCCTGGATGAACGCCACCGCCTCGAGGTTCTCGCGCCCGCCGTAGATGTTCGGCGACCACTCGCCATCCTTGCGGGAGTAGTCGAGGTAGAGCATCGAGGCGACCGCG
>MWBZ01000151.1 GCA_002069765.1 bacterium ADurb.Bin243 | reverse complement strand
CCAGCCGCCGAATTTGGATTTCAATATGCTGTGGCTGAAAGTAGTGGCATTGAAAAATTCGGTCATCGTAGGTCTGTGGTCGAGCGCGATCTCGCGATAAGTGTTCAGCATGTCTATTTTGACCTTCGGTTGCACTTTTTCCATTTCGCGGAATACGTCGATTACCCGAAAGTCGAAATCGGCGAAGCAATTATCGGGAAGCCAGCCCTGTGTTTTGATATATTCGACTGCGCGCAATTTGCCGTCGAAATCCCTGAGCGGCTGGCCCGATAAAAATAGCGGCTTAAAATTCGCCTTTTTATAGTTGCCGATAAAATCGAGCACGACGAGATTTTTTTTGCCTTCGCACAATCTAAGGCCGCGTCCGAGCTGCTGCAGAAAAATTGTGAAAGACTCGGTCGGCCGCAAAAATAACTCCATCTCGATATGCGGAATATCGACGCCTTCGTTGAAAATATCAACGACGAAAAGAACTTTAATTTTACGCGCTTCAAATGCTTTTATCGCTTCAGATCTGTCGTAATTACTGGCGCCTGTACATCTTTTACATAAATCAGCAATATGATCGTCCTTAAAAAAATCGGCTATTTTCGAATGAAGCGGAACGGCCGCTATGCCATGTTTCAAAAAACTTTCGGCCATATAATTAGCATGCTTTATCGACGAGCAGAAAGCGACCGTCAGTGTCTTTTCATCGGTCCTGTACTGTAAATATTTTTCTCTGATAATTTCGGCGCGATGACGAGCGTTGCCGGAACTTATATATGTTTTTTCGAGCTCCGCCTCGTCGTATTTTCCGTTGGCGTATTTTATCGAGTTATAATCGACCGTTTCGTCATAAATCGCGTGATATGTGAATGGCGCCAGCCACTGGCTTTCGATCGCCTTCTTGAGATTGACCTCGTAAGCGATGTTATAATCGCACAGTGAATAAATGTCGCGGTTATCCATGCGGTCGGGAGTGGCGGTCAGTCCGAGTAAAAAAGACGGCTCGAAAAAATCGAGGACCGTTTTGTAACTTGGCGCCGCCGCATGATGAAATTCATCGACGACAATATAATCGAATTGCCCGGTCGAAAAATGCGCCTTTAAATTGTTGGGCTTGCTGATGCTCTGGATGGAAGCGAATACGACGTCGCAGCCGGCTTCTTTTTTAGCGCCGCAATATTTCCCGATCGATTTACCGGGATGAATTTCGGCGAAAGTTCTGGCGGCCTGGTCGAGTATCTCTTCAACATGCGCAATAAAAAGGATTTTTTTGAAAGGAACGGAGTCCATCGCCGCCAGAAATGTTTTACCGACGCCGGTAGCCGCTATTACCAGAGCCTTTTTGTATCCTTCATCGCGCGTGTCTTTTAACTGAAGAAGCGCGATCGCCTGGGACGGGTTGGGCCCTCTTATTTTCGAGCGTCGTTCGCTTCTTTCGGTGGCATGAATGGTGTTAGGTTTCCACGCCAGCTCGTATCGGCGTATGAAATCGGGCGTAACTGGCTCGCTGCGCCCGTCGGAAAGCAATTCTCGGAGTTCCGCTTCGACTTTCGCGAACAACGCCGCGTTAGTTCCTGCGGTTATCTTGCAATTCCATTCGATGCCCGTTTTAAGCGCGGTATAAGTCAAATTGGACGAGCCGATGAATATAACGCTATTTGAATCTTTACGCTTGAAGTAATAAACTTTAGGATGGAAAGCGCCCAATTCGTTCCTATAGCAGCGTAGATTGACATTTTTATCGCCGCCGAATTCAAGCAGCAATTCGGAAAGCGCGGCAGGCTGTGTGGCGCTCATATAAGTACCTGTAACGACGTCAACCCGGCAGCCTCTGTCCACTATGCGCCTGATATGTTTTTTTAACAATTCGAGTCCCGACCGCATTATAAACGCGACATTAAAAACCGCGGACTCGCAATCGGCAAGCGCCAGTTCGAGCTGCGGCAAAAATTCAAGTTCTTCGGTGCGGTTGGTAAATAAATCGATAGTGCTGCCATCGTGCGCTGCCTGAGCATTACTTTCGTTTTTCAACTCGCGGTAAAGCCGGAGGCATTCATCACAAGAAGCAAGATGGGCGATAGTTTCGCGAATATCGAAACTCAACAGAGGCCCATCCGCCGCCAGCGCCTGAATGTAATTTCTAAATGATTCGCATCGTTTATTGTTCATCGCTAATCCGTATCGATCAAGAAAATGTTTTTTTCAAATCCACCGCGTTTTTTATTTTTTTCAACCCGGATTTTTTCAACTTCATCTAAATTCCAGCCGTACTTATCCGCAATCGAATAAATTACTTCTAATAAATCGGCCATTTCCTCTTTAGACGGCGCAGCGATAAATTCGTCGGCTTCTTCTTTAATTTTAAGCGCCAGCATTTCGGCGGCTTCTTTATCAGTTAAAATTCTGCTGTTATATTTGCGCCCTTCTTTTTCGATTATCTCTAAAATTTTGTCCCTGACGATTTTGTTGTATACTTTCAAAAAATTCACCTGCATTTAAAGAATTATTTATTCTTTCATTTTGGAATTTCCAAATTTCATTTTAAACCTCGGTTTTCAAAATTTTCAGCAAATTTAATATCGCTTTTGGCTTCTAACTTTTCAGATAATTTTAAAATGCCGCAACGGAAGCTTTAACGTGGCTAAACATTCAGCCGCCTTTGTTTTGGGATTGGCTGCAATCAAATAATTTATTAATATGTAGCAAACTTTAATTGATTGTTCGGATAATTTTCGTTGATGTCTTTAATTAAAGCGCTCCAGCCTTGCATTCCGCTTTTATAATAAATGGTCGCCAGAAACAGGTCTTTAATTCCCTGGTACGACGAAGGCGCGTTGCCTTCGAAGTAAAGATCGGGAATGATGCCTCCAGAAAACGCCCGGGAGTCTATTGTGTTTATGCTTGCGCCTATAGTGACTTTTTTTAATTTACATCCGTATAAAGCTTCGCTTTCGATGGTTACGACAGACGGCAGGCTGATTTCGGTTAAGTGCGAGCCGGCAAACGCCTTCGATTTTATCGTTTTAACGCTCGCGGGTATCGCTATGGAAGTAAGTTCGGGACATCCGGACAGGCTTTCGGATGGAATCACCGTCATATCGCTCGGAAGGACCACGCTGGAAAGTTTATAACATCCCTTGCAGGAAAATGTTACGAGGCCTGAAGGAAGAGCGACTTTTTTAACGTAATTATTTTCGACATAAACGGCCTGAATGCCTAACGATATTCTTACGCCCTCGAATTTCGAGCCTGCGCCCTCATATATGTAGCAATTTCTTATTTTCCGTTCTTTGTTATATAGAAAAAGCCCAGTGCAGGGAACTGTAAACGAAGTCGTGTCGGGGCCAGGATATACCTGGGCATTCACATCGGCATTGCAGGTTTCGGGGCACAGCTCGTCGCCGACGTGCGTTGTGCAATGATAGACTATTTCATCCGATTTGGGCGTCGCCGAAGAAATAAAAACGTCGCGAATTGCATAATCCGCGCTAGTTACGTTCGAAAAAACTTTTTCACCTTTGCAGGCTATAGCTTTTACTGTAGCGCTCGAAGATAGCTTGAACGGCGCGGAATAAATGGCGCCGTGAGTTGGACTCGGATCGCTCGAATCGAGAGTGTAACGAATAGTGGCGCCTTCGCTCGCGCATGTTATGGTGATCGTTTGATCGTCGGAATAATTTCCTCCGGATGGAGTTATGGCCGGGGCCGCCACGTAGAAATCTATACTGCGGCTGTATATTGTCCATGATAGCGAAAAAAGCTCGGTTTTAAATTCGGCCAGGGTCCACGAAAGAAGTTCCACCACGAAACTTACCTGCGCGCCCACACCGGCCGAAACGCTTATGTCCACTTTTTCGCTCGACGTCATTTCGGCTAAAAACGAAAGAAAAACCTCGAGATACATTTTAGGCCCGGCAAGCCCTACGATTTTAAGGGCGAATCCTACGTTAAGGTAAGGCTTAATTTCTATCGCGCCTTTTAATTCATAATTGTCGGTGGCGTTTGACGTGCGTTTGATATCGTTGATTTTGCTCCAGGATATTCCGTCGTATAACGCGCCGGTGCGTACCGCGAACGCCCAGTCGTTAGAATAACTATAGGTGCCGGTGACGCTCGCGCTGGCGTCTATTCCGCAGGTTATGTCCCATTCGAAAGAAAAAGGAACGGGGCCGACTGCGAAAACATAAGGCTGTGAATGAAATAGTTCGAGTTCCGATTTAAGCGGAAGGTCTGAAGCTATCGTGGCGTCTATCTGAAATTCTATTCCGCAGTTCAGGCTGCCGCCAATAGCGAAGAGGAATCTTTTCAGTTTGAACCAGCTTATTTCGATGTCGCATTCGAGCGTCGGATCGAAAGATATTTCGGCTTTCGTGAGCGATACGCTAAGACTCGCGTGATCGAGTATTTTTTTGAGCTTGTCTTTCGATATTATGCTTCTATCCGGCGCCGGAGAAGGCATAACGCTTTTGGAGCGCAGAAATTTTGCGACAGCTTTCGATTCAACGCTTCCGGGCGCTGAAGAATCCGAAGCGTGAAGAGTTGAAAGTTTTCCCTTGTAAGAATAGTCGAGCATTTCAAAGGCGTCTTCTAGATTGGCCTGCACCGTCGAAACGTAAACCATTCCGTTTTGAGAAGAAACCGCGGTGGCTTTTCTTAAATATCCATCGCCGTAATAGCCGATAAGGATATCGCCGGCTTTTGGAGCGTCGGATTGATTGTTCACGTTTAGAATTACCTGATTAGTGCCGGCTGAATAAGTGGTTATGCTTTCTTCGTCTATAACTTTAGAATTCGGCCCAAGCTTGTAGCTGCATCTATAGGTCGTAGTTTTGACCGGAGTAGAACCCGAATTCGTTACGGCCAGAGTAAAATAACATTCTTTCGTCAAATTAGAAGCCGGATCGGTATAACTGATGGTTATAACGGCCGTGGTCGAGTATTTTGGAGCCGAATAGATCCTGGCGTTTATTTTTCCGACCGATGCCGCAAAAGTCGAGCTGGAAGCAACTTCGACAGTAGAGCCGTCCGAGTATTGGGCATATACTTTTAAACCGTTAAGATCATAAGTGCCGTTTGCAGCCACTGTGTCCGAAGACGGCACGGAGTATAAACCGGTGAATATTTTCGAGAGTTTAACGTCTTCATCATAATTAATCTTCGTATCCTCGGATACGTTAATGAAATAAGCTTCGCCCGGCTTAAGAGAAGGATCGCCGCCGTCGAGCATGGTTATATTGCCATCTGAATCCCGCACTACCTGGATAAAGCTTCCGGCGGCCGGGCTCCATTTGTAAATGCCGTATATCGCCGAACTCGAATTCATGAGCCCGGTAAAAGCGTTTACTTTAGCGGATGACGAAAGTTTAGAGAACCCTAAAAGATTAAATCCCTTTTTTAATGTTATATCGCCTATCGAAGAGGCTGGCGGGCCGTTTATCGTTATGCTCGCGTCCGCTTTAGATTTTATTATATAGCCTTTGCCGACAGAAAGCGACGTGAGCGTTCCCTCGCTCAGACTCAAAAAACTTCCGGCGGCGGCGCTGTAAAGATAAATATCTTCTATGTTCGTATCTTTTGATTTTAAATCAGACGGCGAGGCCGGAGGAGTTACTGTAAAACTTACAAAATTAAATCCATTTTTTAAAACGATAGTTTGGTCGACTCCGGAATTCTGAGCGTTGACAGGGTATGTAAAAGCCTGTAAAAACAAGAAAACTAAAATGAACAAGAACGAAAAGAAATTTTTTTTATTAATCAACAGAATCACTCCCGCGGCACTTAATAATATTTTTAAAAAATTATACTTAAATTCGTAGAAAAATGTCAACTATTTTGTTTAACATCACTTAACTTAAATTGCCGGCGATTTCAAGCAGGCTTTCATGCAGCTTTACCATGGCCATGGTGTCCAGCGCGCAGTAGTCGGAAAGCTCCTTTTTAAGACGCTCGCATTCCGCCGGCGTAAGATTTCCGGCGGCCAGATTATAATGCTTGACGATGGCGTCCGCCCCGTTTTGAACCGCAAGGCCGCTGTAGCTCATAGAAGGCACGAGGACCGGCAGCGTCTTTTTGATGGAATACGCGCCGTTAAAATCCGGATGGTAGTAATTTTCGCGCATAAAGCCGCACAGATCGAATATGCGCGGCAGCATGGCGTTAAGCCTGTCGCGAAGGGAAGGATATCTTTCGGCGGCCCTTTTAATGCATAATTTTTCAAAATCGGAATATACGATGATGCTTCCGCTCGAGCCGATATTTTCGAGGAGGGTTTCAAACAGCTCGCGCCTGCTGTCGCGCCCCGGCCCGGCTATATATTCACAATGCCTAATATTTTCAGGCGCCGTCGAAGGCGAGTCTTTCAGGTGGATAGAATACTGCACGGGCAGGTGCTCATAGGGCGAGCTGGTTTCGTAAACCGGCAAAACGCTCGCCAGCGATTCGAAATCGAGGTAATACACGGGCCACTTAACCGAACGCAGATTTTTTCTAAAGCCGGGGCCTATAAACGGCTTTCCCGTTTTAACGCTTTCGCGCATCATATAATAAAGGCCGTCAGCCGGATACTTGAAATAGCCGTCGGGGATGTCTGATATGGAAAGATAGCCGTCGTCTATCATCCTGGCGAAAGTTTTCTGGTTGATGCTGTTGAAAAGAAATACGGGGTCTTTGATTTCACTTACCGGACAGCTTTTGTAATAATCGCAATTCTTGCATATTGTGGTCATGGAGGCTTTCGGAATTTCGGACGACGAAAGGGCCTCGCGGATCGATTCGCGGTATTTTTCGAATGATTTTACGAGCTTTTCGGCTTCGGCGGAGCATTCCAGAGTAGTAAACATGCCGCTCGCCCCCATGCCGAGCCTGTAGCGCCTCGATACGTACATTGCCGAAACGCCCGATATTTTTATGCCGCACTCCCTCATAACCATAAGGTTGAACGCGGCTTCGGTGAAGTATTTTCCGCTGCGGCCGCGGGGCTTTCTGGCGCCGCCCCTGGAATATGGCGAGTTTTTTACGTCGATGATCTCCCAGCCGCCGTTTTCGCGGCGGCGTATGATATCGGGCCTGGCCGCCATGTGGCCGTTTATGAAAGACGCATCGAAAATAACTTCGGCGGCGCCGTTTTTAATCAGCTCGCGGGTAGTTTCAGCCGCCGCGGCGGCGTTAGTGCCTTCGACTAAAACCCCTCCCGGAAAATTTCCGGCCGCGAGTTCTTTAATGCGGCCGCCGCTGCCTATCAAAAACTCCTGGTGCTCTGAGAGCTCTTCCTGCACGCCGTTTTTTAAATCTCGCGCCATCAGCCAGGCCTTGCGCATACAATTGCGGGCCTCTAAAAATATCTTTCTGGTTATATACGCCATGGCGAATGCCTTTCTGTCTAAGTTTATAATAATTATAGGCTCTTATTCATTTCATGTGGGCAAGTTTATTAGTGAATAGTGTAGAGTGGATAGTGAATAGTTAAGGCTGGGGCTCGCCCTGCGAGCTTTATATTTAAAAGAATAAAAAGCCTTATCGAAATTTCCAGAAGTCCTTTAGTTCTCAACTCTCCACTCTGAACTCTTAACTT
>MWBZ01000150.1 GCA_002069765.1 bacterium ADurb.Bin243 | reverse complement strand
TTTGGAATTGGTGTCGGGGATATTTGGAATTCGCGCAACCGAATATCCCGATTCCATGGCGTCGATATTGACGGCAGATTTTCTATCCATTCCGATCCACTGTTTTTTTGAATTGAGGTAAGCCATATTGTTGTAGTCGAGATTGAATGTGGAAAGCGAGCATACGAGCGCGTCGTTTATCTGCGACTGAGCGTTCTGCACGATCATCATAAATCCGTCGTCGTTGATGCCGGTTTTTGCCGTATATGTATTTATTACGTTCAGCGAGGGAAATATGTCGTCCGCGTGGTTGGAATTATATTTAAGCAAAAGGTAGTTGCCGGTTTTTATTATTAGCGGCCCGAGGGTTTTATCGGCCGTAGTCTGCGCGAGGTCTGTTATCTGCCAGCCGTTCAAATCTACTCCGTTGCCCAGATTTCCGTCGTTTTTGCAGTAGATTTCGACGAAATCCCCGTTGACGCCTATTTTATTTGCGACTTCGTTTATAAGGAGCGTGGGCGATACCGCCTGCGGGTTATAGGTTTCAAATATGGGGCTCGAAGCGATGTCGGCCGCGGCGTTATTTATGATTCTCGTTTTGATATTGAATTTATTCAGCGGCGACTGGCTCGAAGCTATAAACATGGGCGCCGTTAAATTAACGAGCGATATCTGCCCGGCGCTGCCCGAAGTTATCGTGCATCCGGCCACTCTGACGACGTATTCTTTGTTCTGATACCCCGAGCCTTCTATTTTATAAACGGCCGCCAGGCTCATGCCCGGGCCTTCGAGCACTACGTTCTGGAAATCGGGCGTGAACCGCCAGCTGTGCGGAATGGTTATCTGCACTTCGTAAATGGAATCCGCGCCGGCGTAAGAAATGCCGAACGAAAGATTTGTAAGCGCGCCGGTGAGCACTCTGGACGGGTTTATAACGACGCTTCCGGGGCCGGTTTGCGCGTTTGCGCCGCATGGCGCGCAGTGCGATAAGATTATTATAATAGCATATATGTATAATGTTTTTATGATATTATTGATTTTCATCTTATTTAAAATCCTTTATTAATTTTTAAAATTTCATAATCAGCGCCTGCGGCGGAGTTTTAAAGTTTGGCTTCGAGCCTGAAGATCGAGCTTATATTGGTTATGAAAGATTTTTCGCGCTCCACGTTAAGGAAAAAGTCTATGTCGTCGTTTACCTTATATTTAACTTCCTGCCGCGCCGTGTTGGTTTTAGGGCTCAAAGAGCTCTCTTCCGCGCTCTGCGAGATTTCGGAGCAGAATTTCAGCCTGGAGCCCGCTTTGAGGTTGAACTGCGCCGCGTTGGACACCTTTTTTCCGCGTATAGCGCCCGAGTCGAGGTCGTATTCGGGCGTTTTAATATAATTTTTCAATTCGAGCGAATAGGGCCTGTCGGGCCATGCTATAATCAGTTTTGACGAATCTTCGATTTTCATGAAATTAATGCCGCGCGTCTGAAGGGCTGAATCCCATATTTCACGCTTGAAAAGAAGTTTCACGAAATCGAGCGGCGAGTATTTGGCCCCTAAAAGCGCGCCTTTAAGCCCCGCGCGAGTCTCGTAAGCGAAAGACCTTTTTTCCTCGCGGTTGGCCACCTGCGCCGACAGCGCCAGGCCCCGGCTGTAATTGTAGTCGAGCATAAGCCTGTTTTCGGTCGCCTCGGATTCGGCTTCGGCCATATTTTTGCGGTTCATGTCGATCAGAGAGTATCCGAGCGAAATATCGTCGCTCATTTTTCTTTTCATCTTGAAATTAAAATCGTTATTTTCGTCTTTTACCATGGAGCTCGATTTTAAACTGCTGTCATTATATTCGACAAAATATACGTTTTTATTAATCGGGAAGCTCGACGCCCTTAGCGAAAGGCTGTTCAATTCGTCCGCGCCGCCGTTTCTCGTCTGGCGCGAAATGCCGTTTTCTATATTGAGTTTCGACGAGCGCGCGTTTAGTTTTACGTCTTTTATGTCGCCGGCCGTTCCGTTTTGAAAATTAGTATTCAGGCTTACCCTGTCGTTGAAGTTATATAAAAATTTTCCGAAAAATTTGTCTTCTTCGTTTGTAAAAATGCTCGCGGCGGAATCTTTGGGCTCGGCCCTGGAGTAGCCGAACGTGCCGTTGAGCTTATTTAAAATTTCAGGGCCCCTGTCGGGGCGCAAATCGAAGAATACTTCGCTTTTCTTGCCGGTTTTGATATAACCGTTGTGATAGGGTTTGTACGCCGGCTCTACGTTTGAAAACTTTAAATTAGTGTCGAAATACCTGGCGGCGAGTTTTGTGTTAAGCGATACGGCCGCGCCGTCTCTGGCGTCGCTTTCGTCGGAATTGACGGAGTCTTTGAAAGAACGCGAATATTCGAGGTTGGTCGTCAGTTTTTCATTGAGCGTGAAATCCTGGTTTAAATTAAATTCGGTGCGGGCTTTTGACGGCACGAAACTGTTCTGGAGCTCTTCTTCGGTTCTTACGAACCCTACCCGCGTGGCGCCCACTTTACTCAGGTCGTTTTCCGCGAACGCGCCGAAGGAGTGGCGGTTGAGGTTGTCGAATCCGGTCTGCACCGAGTATAGAACGTTAATTTCAGCTCCGAGCGGGACTTCTTCGTTGAATGTAAGTATGCCGTTGTCGTAATCGATTCCATAGTCTATGTTGCGGTTTTTAAGGACCGCGTCGATATAGACCCTGTCGGATTGGGGCATGAGCTTGTCTCCGGCAAGCTTGAAAGGGCCGGTACGGCCTTCGCCCATGAAAACGTCTTTTTCCGGCCGCCCGTTTTCGAACGAATACATAAGGGTGAGGTTGTTTTCTTTTTTCGATGCCGGCGTGTTGAAGTTGGCGAGAAAGCCGCGCATCTTTTTTTCGCTCAGGCCGAAGCGCGTTATAGGTGAAAAATTTATATCGCCTACTACCACGTTCATTTTTTCGTTGTCGTACTCGAAATACATTTTTTCCACTTTATCGGCCAGGGAATCGTCTATTTTCAGATCGGTCGTTAAATTTTCGTTTATGCTGCCTTTCAGGTTTATCTTTAAGTTCTGGTCCACGCGGTTACTTTCGCTCAAAAGCGTCGACATTTTGTAAGATATCACTTTGCTTCCGTCGAGAGCGAGGCCTTCGCTTATTTCAAGCGCGAAAGCGGGCGCGCAGCATAAAGCCGAGCAGAGCGCCGAAAGGATTGCCGCTATTATCGCCGTTATTATCGAGGACACTTTCATACCCCATATATATCGGTTCTAGAATTGATAAGATTATAGCTTAACGCCATAAAATGCCTTGACTTTATAAAGCCTATCAAGTATAATAATTTTATTGTTTTAAATTCAAAAATCGTTATGGAGGTAAGATTATGTCCGGCATAGCGGAGGATTTCCTTAAATCTCACAAGCAGAAAATAGATAAAATGCAGCAAAAGACGGTGGAGCTTAAAAGGACTTTTGACGATTCGAGAAAGCAGTACGAAACCAAGTTAGACGATATGCTTTCCGAAGACAAAGTTAAAAAAATGTCTAAGGACGGCAAGAAGTTCAACGTCGGCGAGCTCAAGGCGCTCGATAACGCCATAGTCCAGGGCCAGGAATATCAGCACGATATGCAGGACCTCATAGAAGAACTTACCGGAGAGCTCGAAAATCTGGGCCGCAAGGTCGCCACTTCAAAAGATTATCAGGGCCTAGAAAAATTCTGGTTCATGATAGGCGCCTCCAAGTGGGCGAACGCGAGCCGTCTGGACCGCATCAAAAGCCAGAATATTGCCGGCTCCATGCAGACCGTTCTCGCTTACGCCAACGGCACCGTTGAATCGCTCAACCAGCAGATCGCCAAAAACGCCGAAATGTATTCCGCTTTGACACAGAAAGAAAAGGTCATAGTCGAAAAACTCAACTCCAACCAGCCTAAGTATGAGCACTGGCGCGAAGAAGTCAAGCGCATCTCCAAAGAAATAGAAGATATCGACAGGCGCCTGCGCGAATCAAATGAAACCGAAAGGCCGAAGCTCGAAGAACAAAAAACCGCTCTGGGCCGCGAGCTCGATCAGGCAAGGCTTAACGAAACCAGTTATTTTGAAATAGTTAAAAACGCGTCCGAAGCCATAAATCTGGTCCGCCACCATGCCAAGGGTTTTTATCAGGCAATCGACGCCCTCACGCAGTCAAAGATCAAGACAGCCGAAAAAATAGATAATTTAAAAGAAGTTTTTACCGGCATTTACCAGATCATGGAAACGGCGCTCGAGATAAAAGGCTTTTCAAGAATAGACTCCACGCTCAATTATCTCGCCGATAAAACCACCGAAACCATGAACGTCCAGATAGAGGGCATTCTCGATGAAACTATGGCCAGAAACGAAAAGAAAGTCATCGACGACGATAAGATGATGAAATACATGGAACACCTCGGCAAGGTTATCGGAGATTTTACCGACGGAATGAAAAAACAGCAGGATAAATATTCAAAAAAAGAATAAATTTTCGTTCAGTCATTGACAAAGTTCATTTTGGGATTTATAATTGTATCATCCACAAAAAAAATAGTCGGTTTCACTGTATTCATTCATTGAAACCGGCTAATGGTTTAGTTTTATAAAAATTTTTATTATAAAAATAAAAAAAGACGGTCTTTCGATGCAAAATTATATTCAAAATAACTTAACCGCATATGCGTCGCCCGGAGCTTCCACGGCCAACTGGATCGAGCTTGGCCTAAACCTCAGCATGTTCGGACGCCACGCCGACGCCATCGGCTGTTTCGACCGCGCGCTCGACTCCGATTTCGGCAATCAAGACGCCCGCGCCTACAAGCAGATGTGCCTTGAAAAGCTTAAAAATCCCGATACCTGTAATCATTTCGAATGCGATACCGAATACGCCGATATGGCTTACATCAAAGGGGTCGTTCTCAGCGAAATAGGCGATTATGCAGGCGCTCTGGCATGCTTCGACAAAGCTATAGGTTATGATTCCGATTTTATCAGCGCGTTTTATCATAAAGGCCTTACGCTCGTTAAAATCAACAGGCACGAAGAGGCAATCGGCTGTTTCGACGCCGCTATCGCGCTTTCTCCGGCTGACGTCGAAATGCTCCACGACAAGGGCGCCGCGCTTATCAAAACCGGCCGTCACGAAGAAGCCATTAAATGCTACGACCAGGCTATCGAATTAAAGGCCGACGACCTTTACGCATGGCTTAAAAAGGGCCACGCGCTCCATAACTGCTCCAATTACCAGCAAGCCATCAGATGCTACGACCGCGCCTTATCGATCGATAACCGCAGCCTCATGGCATGGCATTTAAGGGGCCTCGCGCTCCATGAGCAGGGAGTCGCTTCCTGCGTTACGCATAAGTTCGAAGAGGCGCTCAAATGCTTCCGCAACGCGCTGGAAATAGATCCGCGCGACGCCGACGTAATGCTGGACCGTGCTAAAACCCTTGTGAGCCTCGGCCGTCACGATGACGCTACGGCGTGCCTCGATAAAATAATCGAGCTAGATAAATCAAACGATCAGGCCTGGGCCGCTAAGGGCGATATCCTTAAAACGCTTTCCAGATTCGATCAGGCGCTGCAATGTTACGACCGGGCGCTTGCCATCAATCCGCTGAGTCCTGCAAGAAGCGAGAGAGAAATTATAACCAACAGGATCAGCCACAAAAACTCCAGCTTTTAAAATATAAAATAAACGACGAATATTCGAATGTAGTAATATTTATATATTTTATCCGACAGGTGCTGTTATAATATGGAATTTGTAGATTTGATCCTGGCGCTGAACGCCGCTAATTATTCAGAAATAATAAGGTTTTATAACAATAGCAAGACCGTAAAACACATTTCCGAAGCCGGGCAGAAAAGGACTTTCTGCAGAAAAATCGTCGAATACTTCGGCGAAAGCGAAAATATAAATAATTTTTTAAGAAACAATTTTACGAGCGAAAGCGAAAATTATTTTGAATCGCTTATCCTGTCCAATCCCTTAAACGGCCTCATACGCATCGAAGGCGAAGACAACCTCAAAAAAATAGATCCGTTCAGAAAATGCGGCTTTATCTTCAACATTAAAAAAGATTACTTCGCCGTGGCCGATGAAATTTTCCAGATATTTTTTAAATTTTTCAACACCAGAGCCGGGTTTCAAAGAAACGAAAATTTAGAGATAAAAGAATATCTTACCTCGCTTCCCGATTTCGAATACTCGTTTAAAATGTCGCGCGTCTATCTGGACCCGTATTTTCATTTCATCAAATATTTATACCTGGCCGTGGCGCGCGATATCAGCCAGACCAAAGAAGCCGCCGACCTTTTCGAAAACGCGGTCAAAGACATGCGCGGCCGCTTTCCCATGCTCGACACCATACGCAAGTTCATAGATTCGACCGAGCTTCTCAATGAAATCAAAAGAAGTTCGATAGTCGCCGGCCTTTATTCAAAGCTCGACCGCTACAGCGAAACCGACTGGCTCGCCGTATGCGTGGAACGCTTCATTAAAGAAACCGTCGCCGGCGGCAAAGACGATATGCTCGAAGGCTTCGTCAAAAAACTCAAGCCGGACCTTTATTACAACTTAAAATCATGCCAGCGGCCTTCCGGCGAAACCGATTCGGCCGTAAAATTCCTCATGTGTCTCGGCGTGTGCGAAGTTATTTACTCCAACCTTCAGCCGGTGTATTTAAAGCTTTCGCCTTTCGGCGAAAAGGTCTATAACATATTGTTCCCGACGCTGGAAAATATCGCCGCCGACATGAACGCCAAAAAAAAGATCGTTCGCCGCTCGGCCGTGCTCACTCCCGATTTCAAACTAATATGCGAAAATTTAGATATCGGGCAGTATATTAAAATATTATGCTTTTCTAATCTTCTTTCTTTCGACAATATTTTTACCTTCGATATAACCCGCGAAACCGTTATCCGTTCCATCAGGCTGGGCATGAATTTCAACGATTTCAAAGCGCTCGTCCAGAAAATAATCAAGGGCGCGCCGCCTGAAAATGTCATGAAAACGGTTCTTGACTGGTATCTTTCCGTGGTGGTCATGGCCGAAACGCCGTGCGTGCTTATCTCGGTTTCGGCCGCGCCCGAAAAGCTCGCCGAAATAGAAAAAGACCAGCACTTCACGGCATGCGTCATCATGAAAGTCAAGCCGGCGCATTATCTGGCGCTTCCTGAAAAAATCGAATCGGTCAGAAAATATTTCTCCGACCGCTCTATACCGGTTGTGATTATTTAATTGCAGGATAGCTCTTCGGGATTGCCGCCGTCATATTTTTTTCATACTGTACATATTTTTGATGGTTCCTTTGCATTTTAGCTGGTAGTTTGGGGCAGGGCGCCAGACAAGTTTTTTCGGAGACTCGTTCGAAAATCCCTCCGGGAAATTTATCAGTGAATAGTGCATAGTGGATAGTGAATAGTTAAGGCTGGGGCTCGACCTGCGAGCTTTATATATAAAATATTTAAGAATGCATTTTAAGCAGATAGTTAGGGCAGGTGCCAGACAAGTTTTTTCGGAGACTCGTTCTAAAATCCCTCCGGGATTTTAGCCGCTCGTGCTCGGCCCTTCCCGCCCCTCCTT
>MWBZ01000149.1 GCA_002069765.1 bacterium ADurb.Bin243 | reverse complement strand
TTTAAAAGCACGGGCGAGGTCGAAGGCGTCGTTTTAGACCTTCGCAGCGATACCGGCGGCTCGCTCAACGAAGCGGTAAAAATGACGGGCCTTTTTATCAAACGCGGAACCGTGGTAATGGTCAAGGATTCTTATAACAACGTACAGGAGCTGGCCGACCAGGATCCCGAACAGCATTATAAAGGCCCTCTGGTAGTTTTAGTAAATAAGCTTTCGGCGTCAGCGTCCGAAATCGTCGCAGGCGCGCTCAAAGACTACGGTCTGGCGGTCGTGGCGGGGGATTCCACAACTTACGGCAAAGGCAGCGTTCAAACCATGATAAACCTTCCGAACGATCTCGGCGCAATAAAAGTCACAAACGCCCTGTACTATACGGCGGGCGGAGCATCCACACAGAAAAAAGGCGTTCCGATAGATATCGTCATTCCGAGCGCCACCGAAGAATTCAAGTCTGGCGAAGCATCCAGCGATTATGCTCTCGACTGGAGCGTCATCAGTTCGGCGATTCCAAAAATCGCTCTTTCAGAAGATATTTCGGTTAAAAGCGGCACTCTGGAGACGATTTTGAAAGACGTTACCGAAAACAGCAAAAAGCGCATCGAAGCAAATCCAAAATTTAAAGAGCTTGCTGAAAAGAATAAAAAGAAAGACACCCCGGAAGAAGAAGAAGACACCAAAGAAAACGAGATAAAAAAAGACGACATAATACTCGACGAAGCTTTCAACATAATCAGGGACATTAAAAAACTTTCAAAATAAAAAAGCGGAGAACCCCGTATTTTCCGCGCAGGAGGAAGAAGTGCAAACCCCCTCGTATATCAGGATTTTAAAACTTATTACTTTCGCGATACTGGCGGCCGCGGTTTTAGCTCTCGGCTATTACCTTAAGCTCAAAGGCATTATAATCAGTTCCATCATTATTTTCGCGGCCGTTTTAATAGGATACGGCGCTGAAGTGCTGGAGCTGGTCCTGCCGAGCGGCGTCGCTATAGCTATAGTAGCGCTTCTTCAGATATCGCCGGAATTTTTTGTGGAATGGGCTACCGTAAAAAGGGCCGCTTTCGATCCCGAATTTTTGCACAACGCCATGGCCAACCTTTACGGCGCCAATAAGCTGCTAGTCGGATTCGGGCCGCCGCTTGTATTTTTCGTATATTTCTTTTTCTCGCCCAACAAAAAAGAGAACTACATAAAATTCCATCAGATAAAATCCTACAGCATATTCGTTATGATCTTCGCTCTGGCTTACAACGTAGTGATATACGCAAAAAATTCGCTGATGTGGTACGACAGCATAGCCCTGATACTGATATATTTCGCTTCGGTTATTTTCATCGGAAAAATGGAAATACGCTATCAGAAATTAAAGCCTGAGGCCGAGGAAGGCCCGGAAATAGAACAGGGAGCCGTCGCGAGATTGATACATAAATTCGTAACGGCCGGGGAAAAAGTCATAGCCTACCGCGCTTATATAGTTTCGTTTTTACTTCTGGCCATCGGCGGGGCGCTGCTGGTCGGCTTCGCCGAAGAATTCCTCGAGTGTTTGCTGCACGCGGCGGTTGCCGCCGGAATATCGACGTTCATATTCATCGGATACGTGGCGCCATTCATGTCTGAATTTCCCGAAAAAACCGTAGCCATAGGTTACGCTATGAAAGGCCATGAAGATACCGCCATGATAAATTTTTTAAGCTCGATCCTCGCCCAGCTTACGCTTCTTACCGCGATGGTCCCGCTCGCATACAGCTATTATAAAGGAACCCCCACCGGAATTGTTTTCGATAAAGTACAAAGTCAGGAACTTTTACTCGTTATAGCGATGGTGCTTTTTTCGCTGATGCTTTTTTTAGACCTTAAATTCACGATACGCGAAACAGTTCTCGCGCTCGGTCTTTTTATATGGCAGTTCGCTTTTCCAGAATCCAGGGAAACCGTTACCAAAGTATATTTCGTGCTGTTTTTGTCGTATCTTCTGGAAATGCTGCTTGAAAAAAGGCATACCGACGTTATCGAAACCGTCATCAAGCCCGGAGAAGATAAAGAAGAAGCATGACGCTTTAATACATAAGTTTTTTCATATACCGCCGCTTGATAAGCGACGGTATTTTTTTTATCAGCGCGCGTTTTAACCCTTCGAGGATTTTTAAATCTTTCCCGTCTTCGATCGCCCGGGCGCTTCTTGCGAATTCTTTTTCTATGGAGGCGGCTATTTCTTTCATAAGATCCATTGCCCGGCCGTTTCCGAATTCGAATTCAAGGCATTCAAAAGCTTCGCCGGCGCTTTGTTTTACTATATTTTCCGCGCATTCGTAAAAATTTTTATTTTCGCTTCTTTTTTTCAGGTTTTCGCCTTCTTTCCAGTTAGACGAAATAAGGTTTTCGATAGTTATCAGCTCTATATTTTCGAGCGCGGCGGATTCCACCGAAACGTTTCTGGAAATGGACATGTCCACGACGATCTGGCTTTTATTATAGCGTGACAAATCGCTTGCGTTCACCCGGAAATCTATGTCGGCCGCGTCGAATATTAGAATATCATAATCTTTGAAGATTTCTTTTTTTAAAGAGGAAGGATTTTTTACGAGCCGGACTTTTATTCCGGGCAGCCTTAAAGCCTCTGCGAGCCGTCCGGCCCCGCCGCCGCCGATTATCAGCGCCCGCTTGCCGGAAATATTTTCATCGCCGATGCGCTCGTGAAGCATCTTGAGGAGATTATTTCTTATTTTATTCCGGTCCGTGAAAACAGGGACTTTATTTCTTACTTTGATTGCGCATTTTAAAGCTTCGCCGTATATTTTGTTTATGGCGCCGCAAACCAGAGACACTTCGCAGGAGCGTTTATAACTGTCTTTGACCTGGCCGAGAACCTGTATTTCGCCTATGTCCTCTGATTCGAAACCGCAGACGACGCCGAAAAGGTGCTTTAAAGCGTGTTCTGAAGCGCTGTAAAAAAAATCGCCGGATTTAAAATTAATTTCATGTTTTCTTAGTATGCTTTTAAAATATTTAGCGAGTCTTTGTCTTATAGCCGCCGCCGATTCTTTTTCTTCGCCGCCGTCAAGGCCCGATAGGGCGATCAGTATTTCAAAACGCTGGCACGTTGAAATTACCGATGCGCCAAGTCCTTTAAAATCATTTTTTAACCGTTCGAATTCTAAGGTGAAAAGCCTGAAAATTTCCTCATAATCGGAAACCAGGCTTAAGATTTTTTCTTTAGGGATTGTTTTAGAGTTAACGCCGTAAATAAATAAAATCAACTTATACCGTCCGCCGTGGCGCTTTTTTGTAGAACTGTAATAATGCTTGCGATATTTTAGCGCTCGTTTTTACATTTTCACTGGCGCTCCGCCATCTATTTTTCCTATGTCGAATGAAGGTTGCGAAGGCTTAGCTTCGTTCGGTCCGGCTTCCGGGGCAGAAGGATTCTCCTGTATGACGGCGTTTTTTCCGGAAAGCGGCTTTAAAGCGTCGCCGCAGGCGAGATTTTTAATATCCTTTCCGAATGCGTCCGCGTATCCGGCGAGCTTTATTTCATTTTTGGCGGCGTTTTCCGGTGAAGTTTGCTGAGCCGCAAAATCAATGCGTCTGAGTTTTAAGTTGTATTTTCCGCCTCGTTCCGCGGATATTTTCAAATCGCCTGCGAATGAAGAGCCCTGAGTGAGCAGCGTCATATCGAAAATATTTATATTCTGGTTTCTTACATATAGTTTTGCGCTTAAACGCGACTGGTCAATTCCAAAAAGTCCGTTTATGGCGATATTATTGATCCTGGCGTTGAGCGAGCAGAAATGCCCTTTCAGGTTTTTCGACGCGTTAGCGGTTACCGCGGCCGCGGGCTGCTCGCCGTTAAAAAATCCTTCGCCGCCCCACGTTTCGTCTTTTTCGTCGTATTCGAAAGCCACGAAGCTGTCTTCGTCTTCCGTTATGGCTGCCGCGGCGTTGTGGAACGCGGGGACATGCTCTTTTAAATGCAAATTGTACGTCATTTTTTCGCGGTCGTTATAATTTTTTGTCTCGAGTTGAAGCTCGTGCCAGCAGTTGGCTATTTTTAGCGTAACCGGATAAGCGGTTTTAAAAAATCTTGAATCGCCTTCGAGCCTTCCGTTTATACGCTCGAACGCCATGGACATTTTTTGAGACGCGAGATCGACGTTTTTAAACTCGATAGAAGTTTTGTGGTCCCATCTGGAATATTCTTTTCCAATGCCCGCTATTTCGCTTTCGATAAAGACGTTTCCCGTTGCGTAATATGAATTCAACGCTTCGTTTTTTAAATGTTTTTTGGCCAGCGCCAGGTATTTTTCAGCCTGATCGTTAGCGCTTTTTAATTTTAAGTCGGCCTTTAGATTTTCAGAGGAAAATACATTTTCGATTATACCGTTCACTGTGAATAATATGTCTTCCGCAATGAATTTTGAATTTATTAATTTGATTGAATTCTCGTTGAAATTTATATTGAGCGTTTCGCCCGTGATATTATAAAACCCGTGTTTATTTAAAACGAGATTTTTAACTACGGCGCTTCCGAATATCTGAAGCCCTTCCGGCTGGGAATAATTTATGACGGTCGAAGTCAGCAGAAGGCCGTTTTCTATCCGGTAATCTTTTGAAAAATAATTTAGAAGCCAGTTGAAATCCGCCAGTTTTATACGTTCAGCCTCGACGAATAGCCTGAATGCCATATTATTGAGATCGATTTCGCCTTTGAGCGAACATGAAGGTATAATAACTTCTTTGCCGTGAAGCATTTCGATAAGCGATTCGAAATAGTAAGAGCTCATAAAAACGTTTTTGGGAATGATTTTCAAGTTATTGAAAACCAGGTGCGAAGATTCGAGCGTGTTGAATTTATCGAATATCAAACTGAGCTGGTTTATATAAACTTTATTGATATAAAAACTGATAATGCCGTTATAAAATAACCTGGAAACCGCGTTTTTAAAACCGTCAAGAAGCGTAACGAAGGAAGGTTTAAAGTCAAGTTTGTCGTGGGAAATGTTAATTTTAACGTTGTTGAGTTCCATATTGCGCATGGCGATTTTTTGATTTTTAAGCATGCTTAAAATGGAATATTGCACGCAGGCTGAATCGGCTTTTATTCCGTCTATGGCATAAAGGCCGCCGCCGCAGCCGGGGGATTTTTTTATTTCAACGCCGTTGAATGCCGTTTTATTTATAAAATTTCCCGAAAGATTTTTTATGCTGACGCTTCCTCCTGAGTATTTGCAGAGCGCCTCCGAAACTTTTGCGCCAGCGTAATCAGAGCTCAAGAGTAAATATAAACCCGCGCCGAGCAGGGTAATCACCGTTAATATCAGGACTAGAGATTTGATTAAGATATTTATTTTTTTATACATTACACATCACCATAAATCATTTCGGCAAATATATGTTCTAATTCACAATTATTTTTAAAATAATTCAGGCGGCCTTTCGCTGAAGGGCCGCCTGAATTTTAAGAGGATTATTTTTTTAATTATATAGCCAGTACTAATCTTCGTTTATGATCAGATGTGTCTGCTATTCCGCCATATCGATAGGGGAATCCGGCGGGCGAGTTGCTCCATGTCAAACCCTGATCCGTATTCATAGGCGGACCTAACGGAGAACCGCTAAGATCGACGTCGCCGGCTATTGCAAGAACGTAAGTGCCGGGAGGAATTATTATATCCGGATCGTTTCCGACTGGATAGGAGAAGATCTTGATAACGCCCTGCGGGTCGGTGAATTTTAGCGGCTTGATACCGGACGAGCTTCCGCCGTCGCGTATGTCGAATAACTCCAGGTAGTATTTTCTTGGGATGGGAAGGCCTTCTGTCTGATCGAGAGAACCTCCGAGCGCCAGCCAGTAGTCTTCGCCGCGCATCTTGCTCCTGATACCGTCGGGTGGTTGTGCATAGAGAATCCTGAAATTAGTTTCATTCTTTTTCAGATCTTTTATACCTGTTATATGTCCGCCCCATACCATAACCGCGAAGTTTATATTGGGCGTGGTCGTATTTTCGGCGACGGTAACGCTGGCCGCCGTTTTTCCATCCAGAGTGTATATCTGGCTCATGAACATTCTTGCCGAGTAATCGTTGCCGACGCCCGTCCAGCCGGATAACGACGAAACGTCCTGCGCCATGAAACTGTTATATGTGCCGACTGGAACTTTTTCTATTACGTATTGCGAGTTGCTTTTATTAAAAGAAGTCGTTCCAAATGTAAGGCCTCTGTAGTTGTACATAACGTTAAAGGTGGCGCCGCTCCAGTTGGACGAAACGGTAGGATGCGCGGTTACCGAGTTTACAACCGGTTCGGAAGCTTCGTGGATATGGTTATAATCGGTAGGCTCAGAATTTACCGCGTTTAAGTTATTATCGTAGTATATGGTTCCCGTAACGCGTCCGAGTTTGGGATATAGCGCACCTTCTATTTGCTGTATCGTTCCGGCGGTCGCGACTAAATTATTTTCGAATGTGTCGCTATAGCCGGCCGCACTGTATGTTATGGTATAAGTGTTTCCAGCCGGCACTTTTATCAGGAACCTTCCGTCGGCCTGCGAAGTGAATGTCTTATTGTAGCCGCTGACCGATGTAACTTTGATGGTGGCGTTAGCTATATGATTGTCTGTTCTATCTTTGACATAACCAGGCGTTCCTTTATAGAGCTCGTCTCCTTCGACCCATATTTTGTAGTCGTAAACCTTGCCGTTGAAGCTTGCGTATTGCGATTCCGTGAGATTAACTGCGATATCTATCGAGCTGGGATTTGTGCCGCCGGTATTGAGCGTTACTATATTGTTGCCGGTAGAATCGCTCCACGGGCTGGGCACAATATTTGTTCCGAGGTATCTGTCGTAAATGGTGAACCGCTTGGTGCCGTCGGGGCCGATAGGAACGTCGGTGGCGACGAAAGTTGAATCGTTTTGCACGAAAGCGTCGAAAGTGAACGAATGGTAATCGTAACTTACTATAAGCGTATTTACGAGGCTCTGGAAGGCGCCGCCGTTGGCCGTGAATATAAGGGCGTCAGCCTCGTCCACGTAGCCGTTGGAGTTGGAATCGTAATACGCTTTGCCGTAAGCGGTTATGCTTTGAGGTTTTATTTTAAAGTCCAGGCCGTTGTAAGCGTTCGGGTATGAGTTTATATTGGTGCCCGAGAAGGATTGCGTAATGTAATTCGAGCATGAAATTTCAAAGTCGAACCTTAGCGAAGGCAGTTGTATTTCGAACGATCCGCCCGAAAGTGTTGGCGAAGACGATACCTGATAATACGTGCCGTCGTTGCGCTTGTACTTGGCCTTTACGGTCGCGTTCGAAACGCCTGCGCGCGCAAGATTACCGGCGACATTTGCCAGGTCGTAAACTTTGGAATCATAAACAGTTCCTTTTACCGCCAGGGTTTGTAGTTTGATATAGATGGTGCCTATATCGTATTTCTGGCCTGCCGTGAGCGTTACGGTGCGTGGAACGTCGTTGAAATAAAGATTTGAACCTGTTAAAGTGCCCGTGAGATTATTGCTCCTTACTACGAGGTCATAAGGTCCGCCTTTTTGTATTCCGGTAATTTTGAACTTTCCGTCCACTCCGGCAAGCGCGGAACGCGCTACAGTCCCCTGTGTGATGCCTATTGAAATGGAGAAATTAGGCGACGATACGGGACCGCCCGTAAGTTCGTCCAGTACGGTGCCGCTGACTTCCGCGAGGCTCGAAGTCATCTGTATGTCGGGCGAGATTATATAAATCGAAGTGCCGGTGCCTAACGTGAAATTTCTGAAAGTGATTTCATAATCCGTAAGCGAAATTTCCAGCTGCTTTTGAGTGGTAAGATCTACCGAAACCGTCGTCAAAGTGAAATAACCGTAAATGTCGGTGGTTACCGACGTTACGTTGGTATCGCCGACGATTTTGACGCTGGCGCCTTCAAGCGGCAGCAG
>MWBZ01000148.1 GCA_002069765.1 bacterium ADurb.Bin243 | reverse complement strand
CTTCGCAGAAATAAAAACGGCCGCCGCCCTTTTGCGCGAGCGAGCTTAAAAAAGGCACGTCGGCGTCGCGGCCGAGGGCCACGCAGGAAAGAGTCACTCTGGCAGGTTTGAATTTAGCCGCCAGGCTATCGAAATCGCTGCGCTCCGTTATTCCGTCGGTTAGCGCGACAAGGTGGCGCGTGGTGACTTTTTCTTTCTTTACTTCGTTAAAAGCCTCTTCCAGGGCTCCGTACATTGAAGTCCCGCCGTCGGCCACCAGCTGAGCGGTTTTTTCGATCACGTCGTCTTTTTCCGAAGCGCTTACCGGCATGGATACCCATTTATAATCGTGGTCGAACGCCATCACGCCGATTCGGTCTTTAGGCAGAAGAAGCTGTATAGAAGCGATTACCGCCTCTTTCGCCAGATCTATTTTGAGCATATTGTCGCTTTCGAAGCTAGTTGACATTTCCGACATAGAACCGGATTTGTCTATGACGAATATTATCGCGCACGAAACGACTTTGGCCTTATCTTTAATATCCATGGTGACCGGCGCGAGATCTTCTAAAGGCGTCGCCATATATCCGCCGTTGCCGAAAGACTTGTCGCCTCCGGCGATTATGAGGCCGCCGCCGAAATCGGTGACGTAACTTTTTAAAGTCTTTACGGCTTTGAACTTTAAATCGTTAAAAGACACGTCGTTTAACACTATCAATTTATAACGCATAAGTTCTTCCATATTCGCCGGCAGTTCGAACGGCTCTATATGCGAAACGTCGTAACCGCTCATTGAAAAAAGCGATATGACTGCGGGGGCTTTTTCATTTTCAGAAACTATAAGTATTCTCGGCGTGCCGGACGTTTCAGTAAAAGCGTACATGGTATTGTTGTGAGTGTTGGCGTCTTGCCGGCCTTCTATAAACGCCGTGTAGCGGGCATATCCCACTTTATCGACGGAGTCGTTGAATTTAAAAGTGTTAAACCCCCTGGTTAAATTTACCGAGCTTGCGGAAATAAGCGCGTTGTCCCTGTATATTCTGAGCTGCGCGCCGTTAACTGAGTCGCTGTTTTTAAGTTCGCACGTGACGCGCCCTTCGAATTTTTGATTGATCAGATTGGAAGCCGGGACCTTAAGCGACGTAAGTATAACGTCGCAGCTTGCGGCCTGTTCGAAAGCGAACGGATAGACCTCTATGCCGGCCCCGCGGAGCCTTGCCGTAGCGTTGTTATAATCGCCCTGCGTCTGGCAGCCGTCGGTGAAAAGCAGTATTTTATTGTCCGAGTCTTCGCGCGCGAGCGCCGCGGCGAATTCGAGCGCGGCTTCTATATCGGTGGCGTTGTTTCTGGTAACGGCGCGCGGCGCCCGCATATAAAGCTGCCTGGCATTCATGTTTATTTTTTCCAGGGCCGCTCCGGCCCCGAAAGAAATATACTGCGCAACGGCATCGGGCTCTGCAAGTAGCTTTTCGAGCATACGCGAAGACGTCCTCACCGCCGTGGCCATATTATCTTTCATCGACCAGGAATTGTCTATAGCGACGATATAATTCACGCCGGAATAATCGAGCGGGGCCTTTACGTCGAAAAAAGCCAGCAGCAGCAAAATCACTGCCATAGAGCGCAGGGCGAAAACCGCGTTTTTTTTGAAACGCGAGCTATATTTAAGCGCGGCGGAACCCGAATATATTCGATAAATTATATATACCGCCAGCGCCATGGAAGCATAAAACAAAAACGCGGATAATATCAAAATTCCGCCCCCTTTTTATAAAAAGTGCGATAATTTTGATATATCCAATCGAGAAGGATTATAACCGCCGCCAGAAGGATCAGCGGCGCGGCGTAAGAAATATGGGAGCTCTCGAAAAATTCTTCGCCCGCTTTTACCTGCGGCCCGGATCCTTCCCGTACATCGCGGGGCCTGACGTTAAGATTTCTAGCGGCAGGCGGGTTCACGTAAAATTCGAAAAGCGGCGCGCCGGAACCATGTTCATTACCGGATTCGAAAACCCTGTATAAACCGGCCATATGAAAACGGGGGGCTTTTAAAAGCGACGCGCCGACGTCTGAAACGGCGCCAAAATGCGTGTCTGCAACCGCAAACCGGCCGTTTACCCCGCACATTTCTTTTGAAGAGTATCTAATTACGGCCCCGGAGCCTTTTTTGACATCCTTGAATTTAGACGCGTTAAAATAATTCGGCCTGTCTATAGAAAAATTCTCTCCTGTAGTCATGGCGGATTTAACGATATTTACGGCATTGTTAAAAAAAATCGGGAACGATATTTTAAGCGGAAAATTCGACGCCCTCGGATCGAAAAACACCGCAAAAACCTTTAGATTTTCATTAAAAACCGTCGAAAACAAAGGGCATGCCGACGCCGAATAAGCGGTATTGGAAAAGTGCAGGTTTAAAGAGGCCTTTTTCATTTTATGTATATAAAGGTCGCTCAGGTCCATAAGTTTCAAATAAGCGAAGGGGAACTCCGGCGTCCTGACGGTGACGCCAGTTTCTTCCTGGCCGTAATTCATTCCCATAAAACCTTCTGGCGGGTCTATAACTATGAAATTGCGGCACCTGTATTTATCGAGAAGCAAAGCTTCCGAACTGTCGTCGATTACCGCAAGATCGTATTCGCGCTCTCTATATAACGATTTCGGAATATTCTTTTCAATGGCTTCGACGATTACGCCGCCGGCCGATTCGAGCGCCGCCGAATAAAAGTAAGGCTTTTCGCTCATAACTAAAGCCCTGAAGCTTTTACGCCCCGAAGAAGCCCATACCCTCTTATCGTCGGCCGCGAGAATATCGTTGGTTATTATTTCCACGCTCACGGCGGACGGCATCGCTCCGTATTTTTTTATTATCTTCGATTCGGCGCCGCCGGAAGCGATAGTTAAAACCGACGAAGACGCGCGGGCGCCGTCTATAAAAACGGAGCACGGAATCGAAACTTCGTAATCGCAGTAGTTTTTAACGGTCGTAAATACGTTGAAAACCGTAGAAGCTCCCTCGGATTCCTCGGAAACTTCGAGCGCGGAAACGCCGATATTTCTTGAAAGGCCGCCGACGCGATGGAAAACGACGCCGGTTTTATCGTTCAAAACGGCGCGGCCGCCAGCCCAGGAGCAGAAATCGGAAAATATATGCAGCTCCGAAAAGCTTCCTTCGGAAGAAAGCCCTTCCGCGAGGGCTATAGCGCTTTTGTAATCGCAGGAAAAATGCGTCAGCGATATGCCTTTGATTTTGCGAACGGCCTCCTCGCGATTATTCTCAGAATCTACGAGAAGTTTTGGAGTATTGGAAAATTCTATTACGCAAATAGTGGAATTGGGATTAGCGTAAATAGTTTTAATAGCGTCGTCTATGGCCGATTCCAGCCGGAGCGAGCCGTCCGCTTCGCGCGAAGACATGGTTATGGAATTATCTATGAGCAGTATCATTTTTTTATTTAAAAACGACTGCCCGGGGCGCCCCGGATTCATCAACGCAAGCGTTAAAAGCGCGAGAAAGACGATTTCGAGAAAAAGGAGCATATTCGAAGCGAGCTTTTTAAAAAGCGAAGAGCCCTTATTATCGGAAATCAGGTCTTTTATAAAATGAACGCTCGGAACCTTTTTATTGCGCCTGTTCAGCTTGAGCATATAAAGCGCGATAAGCGCGGGCACCGCGCCGAAAAATACGGCGTTCGTCATCATCTGAAATTCTATCATAACATCAACCGCTTCCGCCGAATCCGGTTTTCAAAATTATTTCCTTCAACGCCTGCATATAATCGCAGCCCGCCATAATTTTCTTATAATTTCCGCCGTATTTCAGAGATTTAGCCATAAGCTGCGAGCAAAAATCAGAAACCCGCTTTTCGTATTCGGCCGCGGCCTCGGGAGTGAGCGATATTTCAACGGTCTCGAGCGTTTCGGAATCTTCGTATTTATATTCTCCGGTATCCGATATTTTTACGTCCTCTTCGCAAAGCGTCTGGATAATGTAAAAATTCTGCGCTATGGCTGTTTTGGCTATAATATCCATAATAGACAGGCCTGAATCTAAAAAATCCGAAATTATAAACAGCAGGCCGCGCCTTTTAAAATTTGCCGTAAAAGAATTAACGCTTCTGTCCAGCCGGGTTTTTTCAGGCGCTTCCAGAGGCCTGCGGCCCAATATCTCGCGAAATTTTATATTGATATTCGCCTTATTTATTTCCACGGCGTTTTTAATGTTTTCTCCGAAATCGGCCAGATAAATTTTATTCATTCCCGCGGCGGCCAGATAACTTATAGAGTAAGCGAGCTTTAACGCGAGCTCGCGTTTAGGCTCGGGCGAACCGAAGCTCATCGAATTAGAGGAATCGGCCAATATATAAATATTATTTTCGCGCGTTTCGCTAAACACCTTTATAAAAGTCCTGTTAAGCCGAAACGACGCGTTCCAGTCTATAAATTTGATGTCTTCGCCGGTGGAATAATTTTTTAAATGCGAAACTTCGATCCCGCTTCCAAAGAATTTAGAACGGCTTTCGCCGAAGCGTATTCCGCGGGCCTGATTTTTAATTACCAGTTTAAGCGAATCCAGGGCTTTAATAAAGCCCGGCCGTTCGAAAAAGTGCATTAACTTACCGCCTGCGACACTATGGACGAAGGGCTGATCCCGTCTGCCAGACCTTCAAAATTCAATATTATCCTGTGATTTAAAACGTTTTCCGCCACCGCGCGAAGGTCTTCGAAAGATACGTTGACGCGGCCTTTAATTATGGCGCGCGCCTTCGCGGTAAGTATCAGAGAAAGAAGACCGCGCGGCGAAGAGCCGAACTTGACGTATTTTTTTACGCCCGCCGGAGCGTCCTGATAGTCGGGATGGGTTTTTTTAATTATATTTATGGCGTAATTTTTCACGTCGTCAGCTATTAAAACCTGCCTGACGAGCCCCTGCATTTTAACTACCGTCGCCGGGTCGATAACGCACTCCACCTTCGGTTCGCGGGCGGACGCGTACCGCTCGACGATGGAGTCGAGCTGTTCGAAAGTGGGATAGCTGAGGTTTATTTTCATCATAAACCTGTCCAGCTGGGCTTCGGGAAGCGAAAAAGTCCCTTCCATCTCCAGCGGGTTCTCGGTGGCCAGTACGAAAAAAGGTTGAGCCAGGGTAAACTTCGTATTCGAAATGCTCACGGTGCCTTCCGCCATGCATTCCAGCAGGGCCGACTGCGTTTTAGGCGTGGCGCGGTTTATTTCGTCGGCGAGCAGGATATTGCAAAAAACCGGGCCTTCGTTGAATTTGAGGTGCCTTCCGCCTTTTTCGTCTTCGAGCAGAACATGGCTTCCGAGGACATCGGAAGGCATTAGATCGGGCGTAAACTGCACGCGCTTGAATTTGAGTGAAAACACGTCCGCGATAGTTTTTACCATCTGGGTTTTGCCGATGCCCGGAACGCCTTCCAGCAGCACATGGCCGCCGGAAAACATCGTGAAAAGCGCCATGTCGATAACCCCGGAATAACCGGCTATTCTTTTAGATATTTCATTTTTAACCTTCTGGAAATTCTCCGCGAAAGAAGCTATCTCGAGCTTAAGGCCTTCGGCCGCGCCGCCCGTTTTAACTCCGAACGCGCTTTGTTCAGACATATCAACCTCCGTTAATAAATAATATCGAATATTCAAAAAATATAATATTTTTTCAAGGCTTCTCGCCGAAATCGTTGTTTAGCTTTTTAAAATAATCCGCTACAGGCTTTTTCAATTCATCGGCCACCCTGTCGCCCGAAACGAGGGATTCGGCTTCGGCCGCCTCACTCTTTATGATGCCGCCTATTTTTTCTCCCGCGGCTCCGGGTTCGGGAAGGCTTTTGCCTTCGATCGTCATCGACGGTGCCGACGCGTCGTGCATTCCTTCGACTTTGCTTTTTTTAGAATCGACTTCAAAACGCTCCGACTCGAAAAAGGCCTTCCACTGCCCGGCTTTTTTTTCGGCAGCCCCTGTTTTTTGACGGTTCTGCGGAGCCATGAGCGGAGCGTCGCCCGCCTCCGCCTTTAAATTCGACGAGCCTTTGCCCGGTTTCGGAATATCTATGCCGAGCGCTTCGGCAGTTATTCCGCCCGCGCCTTCTTTTCCTTTTTTTCCGCCCGTTCCGGGCTTACCGTCTTTGCCTTCCTTGCCGTCTTCGCCGCCGGGGGTCTTGCCGTCCGAACCGGCCTGGCCCGAAGCGTTTTTGCCGCCGTCAGGCTTCGCCTCCGCCTCGTCGCTCATGGCGCTGAGCGCCGCATAAAGCTCCTGGAGCTGTTTATCGTTTTTAAGCTTTTCAAGAAGCTCTTTTCCGCTCAGCCGGTCGAGGTGCTTCATGGCCGACTTTTCTTCGGCGGTGCTTTCTTTTTTCGGGCCCCCGCCCGCGGCATTTTTACCGCCTTCTCCCGCTTTTTCTTTCTTTTCCGCAGCGGCCTTTTTTATTGCCTCTTTTTTAGCTTCCAGAAGGGCGGTGAGCTCGGCGAGCTCTTTTTCGATTTTAGAAAAATCCTTATCGTTTGAATTTTTTAAATAATCGTCCACGAGTTTTTTGAACTCTTTCAGCCTGTCGTCGACCATTTTGCGGTCCTGCTCGCTGAGGCCTTCCGCACTCTTTCCGGAAACCATTTCGTTGGCCGCTTCTCCGAGTTTGTCCATGGCGTTTTGCACGCCTTTTTTATTTTCGCCCTGCTGGATCTGTTTGAGTTTTTCTGCCGCGTCCTTCAGGTTTTTAGCCAGCTCTTTGGAGGTCTGGGGCTCTTTAAGCTTTTCACGGGCCTGCTTGAGCTCGAGCACGGCGTCGGCGGCTTTGAGTTTTTCGTCATTTGCCGCTATAAGCGCGTCGAGGACTTTTGCCGCTTCCGCAGGATATTCTTTTTTCGCCGCCAAAGCCTGCTTATCGGAGTCAGGCGCTGAAACTGCAAAATAATCGTAATAGATATGCAAAACCGAAAAAACTGCGATGACGCCCAGCAATAAGTAATTATTACGGCAAAAAGTTATTTTGAAAGGTTTAAACGCCTCGGCGAACATTTTATCGTCGTTAAAAACGATCGATTTGCGCGAGTAGTTTTCGAGAAAATCCTCTTCTACGAGTAAAACCAGTTCGTCCGGACGGACGCCGGATGATTTGCCCGAACTTTTTCTGGTTTCGTAATAAGTCACGGCGCGCTCTTCGAGAGCGAGCGCCCTGTCGATTTCCCTGTAGCAATTTTTGGGGTCTATCTTTAACGAAGCGGCGGAAACGAAAATATAAACGATTTTTATTATAAGCGCGGATAAAAGAAACAGCCAGACTTTATAATCAAGGCCGGTAAAAAAAGAAGCGGCGGAAACGAAGGCTGTCAGAGCCAGTAACGGCCCTATCATCCGCTGAATCATGGCGCATAAAAAATTGCGCCTGAAATAAGACTCGATTTTATTTATGGCCGTAATCTGCATGCCAACCGGTTTTAAACTTTCGCGGCGCCCGGCCGCAATAATACATTACAATATAAAAAACAAACGCGAAAAGCCAGGCCGTTATTTTTTCAGCAAAGACAAAATGGCCGAAGTCAATAGATCTATGTCGCACAGCTCGTTATAGATGCCGAACGATATCCGCACCGCGCCCGTAGCAAATTCAAGGGGCGCTCCCATAGCTTCGAGCACATGAGAGGCGCGGGCGCCGTTTTTAGAATTGCATGCCGAACCCGCCGAAATCATTATGCCTTTGCTCGAAAGATGCTCTACGATCCTCTCGGCCTGTTCGTTCTTAAAGCTCACGTTGACTGTCGATGAAACGGTCTTTTCGGCCGGAGAATTATAACGGATTTCTATATTATTTTCTTTGAATATTTCGAATTTTTTATAAAGATAATTTTTAAGGAGCAGGCAGTGTTTTTCGCGCGTGGCGAAATCCTCTACTGCTTTTTTTAAAGCCTCTGCCGCCGCGATTATCGCCGGCGTATTCAAAGTGCCCGCTCTAAGGCCGGATTCGTGCCCGCCGCCGAAAGTCCTGGGTTCGAGGCGGGTTCCGCGCTTAACATATAGTATGCCGCAC
>MWBZ01000147.1 GCA_002069765.1 bacterium ADurb.Bin243 | reverse complement strand
GTCCAGCGAGCGGCCGTTTTTATCTTCGAGCGAAAGCGAAAGCCTGCCGTAGTTGCGGCCTATTGTATTGAAGGCGATTTCGGCGTTTTTGCCTTTTACTTCGAAGCTTTCTTCTTTTTCGACGCACGCGCCGGATACCTTGAACGTCAGCTTTTCGTCGGAACTATTTACCACCGAAGCGTTTATCGATAACCTTGCGCCCGGCACGAGAAGCGTGTTGACGCTGGCTTCTACGAAGCTTTTCTTTCCGCAGTCGATGTCCTGGATCTTTTCGCGGTAGTCGAATTTATTAAAGGCGGCGAACCTTATTTTGCAGCGGCCGGTCTGCGGCGGAAGCTCGGCTTCTATTTCCGCGTCCCCGTTTTCGTCGGTGACGACGGCCGCGCAGTAAACGACTTTCTTTTCGCCCTCGCGTATATCTTCGGCGACGGGCATTTTATCGGCCTGAGGCGAGGCTTCCGAAGGCGCCTGCAGAGGCATGGCGGCGCGTTTTTTCATGGCCCCGCCGACGCTCATGGCTTTGCTCATTTCCATTTTGGGTGAAGAAGGCATGGGTGCAGCGGCGCCAGAGGGCGCGGCGGACATCGTCGGAGGCGGAACGAAATTAGACATTACCGATTCGGAAAGCATATCTTTGGAGTCTGATTCTTCATCGTATCCGCTCCAGTCGCGCCAGCTGGATATCTGGGCGGAAGCGTCGCGGAAAGAATCGCCGACGGCCGAGTCGAGGGGCTCCTTCGCGCTTTTCGACGCCACGCGGTTGTCGAATATCTCGAGTATTCCGTGCGTTTTGACGCCCCTGCCGCTTAGTTTATCGGCGGCGTGGATTTTTATCTTCTGCCTGGAATTAGGAGCGGCCGTTTCAGGAGCGTTTATGCCGATTTCGATCAGAGACGGCGTGAATAGCATCGCCCAGGCTTCGTAATATTTGAGCTCCTTGTCTTTTTCATCGGCTTTTTCGCTCTTTGACTCATTAACGCCGGTTTTTGCGATAAAGCCCGCGATCGCGATCATCGAGTATGGCGCGGCGCATTTGATTTTGACCGTTTCGCCCTTTTTCAGTTCCGCGTTCAGCTTGACTTCCGAAACGGCGAATTGCCCGTCTTTACCGGCCGATACCTGATAAGCCCTTGCGTTGTGAAGATCTTTTTTGACTTCTATTTCGATATCGCCGGAATTAGAAGACACCGGGCGGTTGAGATAAAAAGCGTCGCCGCCGTTCGGCGTTTTCTTTTCTATATATATTTCGCGTCCGGAAACCTGTTCCGTGCCTTCGTAAGGGGCTAGCGTGGCGTAGAAAACGTTGGTCATGCCGCCGGTAATAAGGCTGGTCTGGCGTTCTACATGGCCCGACCTGGCGAATAAATTTTTGACCGATCCTTTATCGGTGATCACTTCGAGTTCGAAAGGACCGGAATGGCCGCCGACTTCGAGAACGCACTGCAGCAGGCCGTCTTTGATGAAAATTTCCTTTTCGGGCCCCGCTTCGCAGCCGTTGCAGCCGGGAAGGTGGCAGCGGGATTTAACGGTAGCGTTGCCGGTGAACGGCTGATTAAGCACGCGCACCTGGTTTTTTACGTTCAGGCCGTTGCCCCAGCGGCTGCCGGCGCCGCTGGCGTTGCCGAGAAACCATCCGCCGTTGACTTCTTTGAGCGCTTCGGCGCTGGTGAGCTGCTCGAATTCGAAAGCGAAGGAAACGGCGCCCAGGTGGCCTTCTACTACGGTGAAAGTAGTGTATTCGTATATTTTTTTATCGCCCGTTTCCACCGATACGCTATATTCGCCGGCTTCGAGCTTTTTTTCTTTTCCGCTCAATATTTTTTGAACGAGTATGCCGGCCTCGTCAAGTTTGAACTTTCCTATTTCTTTTGGCGTGGAGTCTTTTTTCTGTACTTTGACGCTTACTTCGCTTCCAGCGTAAAAAGGCATGACGACTTTGAGGTGAGCCTCCTCATCGGGCCAGTATAGCGGCTGGTCCATTGCCGCCGCTGCGAATTTCATCTTGAAATAACCGTTCGCCGCGTCCAGCGGCTTGATAATTTCCTTTTTTTCGTTGTCGTATTCGAATAAAGCGGTCTGTTTGATTTTCGGGGTTCCTTTAGTATCTGCTTCGTTTTTTTTAGCCATAAGTTTGCCTCCGTTGAAAAATATTAAAATCGATGCGAGCAGTAAAACGGAAAAATAATAAAAAGGTTTCGATATCTTCATAAATCTCTCCTAATGCAGATTGCGTATTATTTAAAATTTTGCGGCAGCCTGAATAATATTATGTCATTTCTGGGGTCCGCGCCGTCGTCTTTAAGGTCCGCGCCCAGAGAATAAAGCGTCATGACGCCGTCGACGCTTTTATAGACGAGCGTATGGTCTTTGTCGTTGAAATAATCGGGCGGCAGCTTGAGTCCGGACAAACTTTCGATTTCCGCGACCGTTTGCGGAATTTTCGCTCCTTTTTTTATTCCCGCAAGAATCCTGCTCAGACAGGCTGCGCCGAACGGGTAATATCTCGAGCGCAGCAGCTGTTCGTACGAACGGCTGAAATTAGGCATGGCGATAGCCAGAAGAATGTCGCCGGTGGCCTTTATCGGGTTGAGCGCCTTCCAGAGGCTCGGCTGGCCCCGTTCCGAGATCTCGAGAAACATTTTATCCATAAGTTCTTTGACTACATAAGGCTTATCGGAATAACGAGTTAAATAAATCGATACGGTATCGTAACAAGAGTTGAAAAGCTCCATGGTGTATTGTTTCGCTTCTTCGAGCCTGGCGTCGGGTATCTGGTCGGCGTATTTGGAAAAACCGGCGTTATTGCCCCGCCTTATAAAGACTTCGTATTCGATCGTGCTTATCATGGAATATCTTTCACAGTTCATTATTTCCACCATATTAAGCTCGTCGTCTTTTATTTTGATGAGCGATTCGGCGTATGAACCGTAAAAGCCGGAGTCGAAGCCGCCGTCCAGCAGCATGGCGTTGATGACGTTTTCCGCCGCTACATTTTTGACGGCTATGCCTATCATGCATGTTATAAGTAAGGGCGCGTCGCCGTCGCCGTTCTGGACAAGCTGCCCGAAGCGGAATACCAGGGCGGCCAGCTTAAGCGCGTCGGAGTGCCTTTTCTGTGAAGCGAGGTAGCGCGCCGCGGAAATAAGGGCGCGGGCGGCAGCGCGCGTATAGTTAAAGTCTATGACCGGGTTATAGCTTCTCATAGCGGCAAAATGCGATTGACCGGGCACTGGATTTTTTTCCGCTATGATTTTATCGAAATCGGTTATAAGCCCGTCGATGTCGTTTTTATATTTTTCATATATAGACTTTCCATAATCGTTGATTTTTTTAGAAGTTTCGGCGTCGGGGGCGAAAGCGTTCAAAGCCTGGCTTATGCCTTCATGGCCGCGGAAATCTTCCGCCGTAAAATTCATGAACCTTTTCATGAAACATGAATAAGGCTTTCTGCCGTTGCCGTAAGCGGATTTTTCGGCGCCGCGCGCGTCGGTGCCGAAAATAAGCGCGAGGATGAAAAATATAATAAAAACAGTTGCTGAACGGACTTTAAATTTCATTTTGCCCTCCGTCGTGATTTTTATAAAATAAAGTTTATCAAATATATTTTAAATTATCAACCATTAAATTAATTCTTAAATTAGTTGAATTATTAAATCATATTTGATAAAATACAACTCAATATAATGCGGTTGAAAAAGTTTAAAGATGCGCGTTTAAAGTTTACTGATAATCACTAACTTAATTATTGCGAGGCGATTTATGTTGAAAAAATTAAAAATTATCTTTATGGCGGCGTTTATTTTAGTTGTTTTGATTCAAGTGGCTCCGTTCCCGGCTTCCGGCGCTGAAAATATCGCCGACGCGTCGGGCGTTTTTGACGAACTCGCCCGTCAGAGCGGAAACCAGACCGCTTACGCCCGCCTTATAACCGATAATAACGAGGCGTGGTACGCTCGGTGGAATATGATATCCGGCGCGCGCCAAACCATAGACGTCACATATTTTATAATAAAAGACGATATTTTTGGAAAATCAATGCTGGGCCTTCTGCTGAAAAAAGCCCGCGAAGGCGTTAAGATAAGGCTCATGATGGACGCCCGCGGTTCGGGCGAACTGACCAGGATATTCGCCGGAGTGGATTACCTTCAGGAACTGCTCGAAGTTCCCGGCGTTGAAATAAAGGTTTATAATCCGATGAATGTCGCTTTTAGAAGGGTCTTCGGCGATATCCGCAACGCGGTGCTTTCCAACCATGACAAGATACTTTTGATAGACGGCGAAACTGCTATGACCGGCGGCCGCAATATTTCCGAAATTTACTTCGCCGATTCCCGCGATTGCGAAAAAGTCTACCGCGACGCCGACGTTTTTCTCAAAGGCCGCAGCGTCGCCGCGCGCATGAAAACCGCTTTCGATGAAGAATTTACTTCTCATCAGGCTTTTAACGTCAGGCGCGAGCTTTTTGGAAATATCGTCTCCCGCGCTGAAGAGCTCGAACTCGCAAGGCGAGCCATGCAGGCGCATATAAGCGGAATGAGCCTTTCCGCTTTTGCCGCGTCTTCAAACCCGGCCGCGCGCAAATTGGCCGAAACCCTTTCTAAATATAAGCACATGCGCTCTTATCAATCTTACGACCCGCTTTCGGGCCTTCACCCTTATCCCGTAATAGTGCTCGACAAGCATTCCAGGCGCGGCACCAGAAACGATATCACTCCCGGAATATCGGCGTTTTTAAAAACGGCCGTCAAAGAAGTCCTTATACAGAATTTCTGCATAATACTTTCGCCGGAAGCTCTTGCCAGCCTAAAATCCGCCTCCGACCGCGGCGTCAGGCTGACCATGCTCACCAACAGCCCTAAAAGCGCCGAAAATGTATTGTCGCAGGCGTTTTTTCTCGAAGACTGGAAAACCATACTATCCACGCTCAAAGGCTCGCGCCTTTTCGCTTACGACGACGACCGGCAGCTCCATTCCAAGATATTCGTATTCGACGGCGAACTTACGGTCGTAGGTTCGTATAACATGGATTATCTCAGCGAGCAGATAAATTCCGAAATAGCCGTGGTCATAAAGTCAAAAGAATTTGCCAGGAGAGCGTCTTTGCGCATTTTAAACGACGTATCCGCCTGCAGCGTGGAATATAGAATCGCAAAGGATAAAAACGGAAATATCACGGCAAGTTTTGGCCCCGAAGACCACACCGATAAAAAGAAGATAGATCTTTTGAAAAAGCTTAAGGCGCTCGGATTTTTAAAACCCCTGTTTTAAGGTTTTATACGCCCCGGCTGAGTCCGCTAAAAAACTAAAGTGATAAATAATGGAGGAATGTAATGTATCAGAATTTTTCAATCGAAACGTTCGTTAAAGAGCACTACCTTGCGCAGCAAAACGCCTCGCGCATGAACGCGTTCGCCGTGATATCGTCTAAAAATATCGACTTTTCAGACTATCTTTCGTTTTTAAAGCCTCCGTCGAATATCGAAAATCTCCAGAAATATATCACCGACCATCCGGCCATCGAAATGCGCGACCTGGTGGCAGTCCACGAGCCCGTTGAATGCGAAAACCTCATAAATACAGGTGTAATCGATAGCGTTGAAAAAGAGTATATCGAGGATTTCGATTTTCATCTTTTAAACCTGTATTTCGATATCAGGCCCAGGTATAATTTTAAACTCAGCTCGGTAGCCGTCAGCGCGTCTTTTAACGATTTCATGCTCCCGTCGCTCAGGCCCAGGGTAATTTCTCATTTTCCGACCGCGGACATATTTAAAAAGTCCGAAAGCGTTTCCGGAAAAGTTATCGTTACCGGCGGAAAAGGCTTTCAGTTTTTAAGCGACGCCGAATTCGACGCGTCAAAAAATAAAGGCGCAGAAACTGATTTCATTTACGATTACCGCGCCGACCGCAAAGCCGTAATGTCTTCTCAGACCGGAAGCGGCTTTTTCTTCAAATTTTTCGTTTCGAACGAAAGCTCCGATACGCGCACTTTCAAGATAAGGGCAATCCTTTTAAGGCCTCGCGCCGTAAAAAAAATACTTATGAAGGCCAGCTTTATCGTCAACGAGTTTCCGGTCGAATATCAATACGTCAGCGAAATACCCGTGGTCGAATCCAGAATAAAATAACTCGTTATAGCGCATTTTCAGGCGCTTCTAAAATATGGGGGCAGTCAGCTGATTATGAAAAATAAAAAAGGATTCGTTTACATCGTCGGGGCGGGTCCGGGCGATTACGGCCTGATAACCGTAAAAGGCCTGGAATGCATTAAAGAAAGCGATGTAATCATTTACGACAGGCTTATAAACGAAAAATTTTTGAGCCACGCCCGTGAAGGCTGCGAGCTCATATACGCCGGCAAATATCCGACCGAACACGCCATCGCGCAGGACAGCCTTAATGTTCTCATCGCCGAAAAGGCGGAGTCAGGAAATATAGTGACGCGCCTTAAAGGCGGCGACCCTTATATTTTCGGGCGCGGCGGCGAAGAAGCTATGCTTTTGAGCGAGCGCGGAATAGGCTTTGAAGTGGTGCCCGGCATTTCGGCTTTTTCGGCCGTGCCGGCCTATGCCGGAATTCCGGTTACGCACCGCGGCTACACCTCTACCGCGGCCATAATCACGGGTCACGAAGACCCCCGGAAAGACGCAAGCGATATAGACTGGAAATCGCTTTCCGGCATAGGCACGCTCGTTTTTTTCATGGGCGTTAAAAACCTTCCGAAAATATGTGAAAATCTTAAAGCTAACGGCATGGCTGGCGATACGCCGGCCGCCCTGATAGAGCGCGGAACCACGCCGCTTCAAAGGACCGTAGTTTCAGATCTAAACAATATAGCCGCTTGCGCGGAAGAAAAAAAGATAGGCGCGCCTTCCATCTTTATTGTCGGCAGGACGGCGGAACTCAGGGACCGCCTCGCGTGGTTTGAAACCAGGCCGCTCTACGGCCGTAAAATAATCGTAACCCGCGCCCGCGAGCAGGCTTCGGAGCTCACTTCCAGGCTGGAACGGCTGGGCGCGATGGTCTATGAAACGCCGATGATAAAGATAGAACCGCCCGACGACGCTTACGCTTCGCTGGATAACGCTCTGGGGCGTATCGGCGAATTCGGCATGATAGTATTCACCAGCGTCAACGGCGTCACCAGGTTTTTAACGCGCGCATTCGAATCCGGCTTCGACATCAGGCGCCTGGCCTGGCTAAAAATAGCCGCCATCGGTGAAAAAACCGCCGGCGCCCTCGCGGCGCGGTACTTGAAAGCCGATATCGTTCCCGCCGAATTTAAAGCCGAAAACCTGGCCGAAAAAATTATCGAAACCGCCGGGAGCCGGAAATTGAAGATACTCATAGCCCGCGCTCAACAGGCGCGCGACACGCTGATAGAAACGCTTTCCGCCGCCGGGCACGATATCGCGCTCGCGCACGTTTATAAAAGCGTACCGGCCGCGAGCGGCGCTTTCGATTTAAAAAAACTTTTAACCGAAGGCGAAATCGATATGGTTACTTTTGCCAGCTCTTCGACGGTAGATAATTTTGTCAACGCCGCCGGCGCGGATTTTATCGCGGCCGTCATGCGCGATAAAAATATAAAGACCGCCGCGATCGGCCCTATTACCGCTTCCACATGCCGTAAATACGGCATGCCCGTAAATATAGAAGCGAAAAAATTTACGATAGAAGCCCTGGCAGAAGAAATTTCCGCTTATTATTCCGGGGCGGCCCGATCCGATGATTAATAACGGACTGCTCCTTTTAATTCCCCTTTTCACCCCGCTTATATTTTCTAAAATGACCCAGGACTCGTTCCTTTTTCCTAAAGAAATATTTTTTATAACCGTTACGGGCCTGATATTTTTTTACAGGTGCTCGAAGCTTTTCAAAGAACGTAAAGAAACGGTAATCCATTTCAGCCCGATCGACGCTGCGCTTATATCGCTTTTATTGCTGAGCGCAGTTTCCATAGCTTCGCGCGCCGATTTTTATCCCGCCATACATCCTTTTATAACCGTGCTTTCGGCGGCGGTTTTTTATTACGAAATCAAGTTTTTCAATAAACCCTCTTCTATAGCGGGGCTGTTCGCCGATTGCTTCGTTATTTCGGGTCTTGTCGCGGTAATTTTCGGCTTTTTTCAATATTACAGGCTCGATTTTATATTCGCGGGCTCGCTTCCAGCCGATAA